>JBAVKY010000469.1:0-26580 GCA_049688555.1 Propionicimonas sp. | reverse complement strand
GTGTGCAACCGGCTGGGCCGCTCGCAGGACGATCCCCGCGACGTCGCGCTGCGCCGCGCCATGACGGCGAGCTTGACTGCCCTGCGCTGACCGGGCCGTCGTCCCGATCAGGGGGCCGGAGGCCCCTGTGTGCTCGCGGCGCGGACCGCGTCGGCGGCCGCCAACAGCTCGAGCAGGCGGGCGGTGAAGCGGGCCGCGGGGGCGCCGTTGATCACGTCGTGGTCGTAGGCGAGGGTGAGATGGGCGACCTCCTGCTCGGCCGGCTCGCCAGCGACCCACTGGAGCCGGCGACTGATGCCGCCGATGGTCACGCCCAGCGTCCCGGCGCCCGGGCTCAGCCCCCACCCGGCCACATTGCTCCCCATCCCTACGTGTTGACGCCGACCACCCCGAGGCGGAGCGCCCAACGGGCGCTGCGACGCATCCACCACATCAATGGCCGGGCTGCCCACGCGGGAACCAGGCGGAGCCAGCGCTCCCCAGCGATGGTCTCGTGCCGCGCGGCCTGCCCCGCGCGGATCTCGTCGTGCACCTGCCGTACGGCGGCGGCCACGCACGTGGTCACGTACGCCGTGAGCGACAACTTCTCGCCGGTGCGCTCGCAGTGCTCCCTGATTAACCGGCGAGGCACCGTGAGGTCCGCTTCGACCAAGGCGTACATGGTGTGTTTGTGCCGCGCCACTTCGAAGGCGACCAGTTCATCAGCGGTCGCTACGCCGGGCATCAGAAACCCTCATCGGCCAGCCTCCTGCGGGCAGCCGGCGGCGCGGTAGATCAACACCAGCTCCGTTCTGGCTGCTTCGCACTCAGGAACATCGGCGAGGTGTCCGCGCAATCGATGACGTGCCAGGCGCCAGTCACCCGCCGACAGCTCGGCCTTCACGCGCATCAACACCGCGTCGGAATGGCTGATCACGTAGGGAGTCTAGGGTCGGCGATCACTCCTCACCTCTTAGTGCGCCCGAGATAAGTGGCCATCAATCCCACCTTGCGAGGCGCGGCTAATTGGGTGCGCGGCCACCACCCGGAGGGTATCGATCGCGCAGTGGCTAAATCCGGTCGTCAGTGATAGACGTCTCGGCGGTGGTCGATGCGCAGGACGATCACTTCGTTGGTGTGGTCGTTGATGCGGTATAGCACGCGGTAGGTTCCGCGCTTGGCCGACCAGATGCCCTGCAGTTCTCGGCGAAGCATCTTGCCGACTCGGCGGGGGTTGCCGATCAGGGGCCCGGTCATGAATTCGATCACTGCAGCGGCGACGGCTTCTGGAAGTCCGGACTGGAGCGCGCGGATCGCGGGGGGTGTGAGGACCAACTCGTAGTCCTCGGTGTCATTCACCGGCGAAGCTTCCGGACCGCCTCGGCGCCCCGGACGACGTCGCCGGTGGCGTAGGCCGAGTCGGCCTCGCGGATGTCCGCCAGTGCTTCGGGGTCGGACAGCACGTCGAGGGTCTCCTCGAGTTCGGCCAGGTCCGCGGGGCTGATCAGGACCGCGACGGGACGGCCGTTGCGGGTTACCGTCACGCGTTCGTGGTGACGCTCGACGCGGTCGACCACCTCGCTGAAGTGGTCGCGCACGTCACGCAGGGGCTCAGCACTCATGACCACAATTGTGGCGCTTGTCTGTCGGAAGTCAAGCCCTCAAGGACCTCGTTGACGAGATGCGCCCGCGCGAGGAGCGGCTGAGGCGGACGTTGGCGCTAAGGGCGTCCGGGTGGTTCGAAGAGGATCGCGGCGCCGTCGAAGGCGATGAGATAACGCTCGGCGAGGCCGGTTTTGGCATCGCCGACGAGCGCGTCGAGGGCGACGTCGAACAGCGACGGTGTGGCCGTCGGTGCCGCGCGCACGCGGATGAGGGCAGATTTTGCTGGCCGCGTTCGAGGAGCGCGTCCGCGAAATGGATGGCGAGTTGGGCAAATGGTTGTGCAGTGCCTTGTACAAACCTGAGAGCCTTGTTCGGCAGCGATGCGTGCGGGTCGAGAGGGACGGCCTGCACACTAAGGGCGCCCGCTAGCGGCTACTCGTCCGGAACCCCTGGCTCAGCATCTGGCAGAAGGAAGCCAGGCTGGAGCTCAAACACCTGAGCTCGGGCGTCCTCGCGAACAGTTGGATCGTCCGAGTCTGCTCGTTGCAGCAACAAGTCGAGCGCCAACTCGGGCAGCCCTCTTGCTGCGGCTTCCTTCCGCATCTCTTCGGGATGGCGGCGTTCCAGCTCTTGTAGCAACTCCGCGAGCGCGGCGGACTGCTTCGCTTCCGGCGAGAGTTCCCCATGGTCGTCCACACAGCCAACTTATCTGTCGGGTGCCCGCAGACGGCGGATCGCGTTGGGAGTTCCCCAGCCCCTCGTCTGACCGCCAAGCCGAGCCACGACAGATTCGGGGCGCACTGCGAGCGGCAAAGGAGTACGCCTTCTCGATTACCCTGGAGCAGGTCGATTGGACGGCGGCACTGGCAGGAAGGGAGAACCACGTCGGGATCGCCATCCTCTGATCTGGCGGGCGTGGCACAGTGAACGGGTGCACCACTATTCGCACCACGGCATGACGTTTCCCGTGACCGACACGGGGCCCGACGTCGCGGACAACGCCCACTCCGTGGTGTTGCTGCACGGTTTCCCGGAGAACCGGGCGTCGTGGCAGGACGTGTCTGCGGGCGTCAACAGGGCGGCGTTTCGGACGTTGGCCCCCGACCTGCGGGGACTGCCGGAGGGGGCTCGTCCCCGCCGGCGCCGTGACTATCGGGTGGAGCGACTCGTCGAGGACGTCGAGGCGCTGCTGGACGCCGCAGGCCTGGCGAGCGCCCACCTCGTCGGCCACGACTGGGGCGGAGGCATCGCGTGGGAGGTGGCGCTGCGGCGTCCGGAGCGGGTGCTCAGCCTGACGGTCCTGTCTACGCCGCACCCCTCAGCGCTGCTGTGGTCGATGATGAGGAGCGCTCAGCTGCTGCGGAGCTGGTACATGCTCGCCCTGCAGGTGCCACTCCTGCCCGAGGCCCTGTTCGCCTGGGGTCTGCGCCGAGACGGGCTCCGGTCCCTCGATCTCCCGGAGAGGTATCGCCTTGCTTTCGAGGAGCAGTTGCGGCGGCCCGGTGCGATCACCGGCGCGATCGCGCCTTACCGCGCGATGTTGCTTTGGCCGTCGCCGTTGCGCACGCGCTCGCGCGTCGACGTGGAGGTGCCGACCACCTACGTGTGGTCACGCCGTGATCCCTACCTCGGCCCCCAAGCCGCCCGTCGGACCGCGCACTACTGCACCGGCCCGTTCCGGTTCATCGAGGTGGACGCCGACCACTGGCTCCCCGAGAAGGAGCCCGGCCTGGTCGTCGACGCGATCCTCCAACGGATCAGGGGCTCGTGAACACTGCGTGCGATCCGCCCGCCCGGCCGGCAAGGGCCCATCCTCCCAGCCACCGCGCCCTCTGGCAGCACTGATCTGGAAGCCCGAACGGCGGCATGAGTGCGATGTCACGACCATCGGCCTGCGGGTTAACTGACGCCCTCCTGTGTCGGCGTCCCTTCGTGGCAACTGCGGTCGTCCGCCTTGGGGGAGGACGGCGAAGGCGCACATCACGCTACCGGGTGTCACGTGGTGCTCACGGGCAGCCGTGAAGTTGTCAGGTGGCGCGAGGGCGGGCAGGGCCGAGGGCGGGCAGGGCCGAGGGCCCCCGTGGTGTCCGAAGCTGTCCACCGGCTGCGGTCGGCAAGCGTTATGCGGGGTGACTGGCTGGTCTGGCTGATGACAGGAGGCCGCGATGCAGCGCGAGATGCGACGCCGGGGCGGGGGGTTCGGCTTCGACGAGGACCGGGTTCGAGTCTTCGACGCGGCGGGCCGCGTCGTGCGGCAACGTCCAGCACCCGACGTCCGGGGCGAGAGGGCGTTCGCCGTGAGGGTCGTCGCGGTCAACGAGAAGGTCGTGTCCGCGCGTGACATCGCGGCGGGGGTTGCCGATGAAGCCCGAGAACCTTCGCCTGCACGCCACCTCACTTGGTGGCCGGAGCGCGGCCCTGGTGTCGTCAGTCGCAGGCGGCGACGCCGCGGCGGCTCCCACGCTCGCGGCCCCCTCCATCGACTTGCTGGCATCGCTGCGGTGAACCGTGAGCCTCTCGGCGGTGATCCGTGGGTGCGAGCCGAATATGCTGAGCGACAGCCCTGGACGCGAGACCCGCGCGGACCTCGGGTCCAGGACTGTTCCCCACGTATTCCCCACGGCAAGGTGACGAAGTGGCAATCAATCCGCATAAGTCCTTGTCAGGGGGCCATTGTCGGCTGACAGAAGAGAGCTTCAACTCCTCTCTCGCGCACAAAACATGCCCTTGACTAGGGCAAATACAGCGGAAAGGCGAGTGGCGAAACCTCCCGCCTTTCTTGTGTCCCGAGCGGGGTCGAGGCGCCTGACAAGGGGTAATGCGTCGATCGGCCCGACCAGAGCTCCCTTGATGACGGGTCCATTCCCCACGCGCTGGGCGCATGCCCCTTGGCGCCCGATCCGGCCAGGGCGAACCCGACCGGGGCGAGGGCAGTCAACATGATCCGCGCGGCCTGTCGCTGGTGCTCCTCGGAGGTCGTCATGGGCCGGGGGCTATCCGCGCAGGTCAGGGAACCGGGATTCCCACAGGGCGCGGCAGCGTTTCGGCAGGATCACGTCGGGCCACACCTGGCGGAGCAGGTCGGCGTTGAGCAGGGCTTCCTGCACGTCGCTGGTGCCTTCGCGAATCAGGTTCCGGTAGGCCTTGCGCCGGCCGCTGCTGGTGTCCAAGTCCGCGCTCGGATCGGGCCCCCAGTACACGGTGCGGGGCAGGATCAGCACCCCGCCGGCCGGCCCACGCAGGGCTTCCAGGCTGCTCGGGGTCTCGTAGGGGATGACATCCTGATACAGGACATGGGCCTCCATCGCGGTGTCTCCTTCCTTTGAGCGGCTCATCACAAGGGTATCGGGCCGCGTCGACACCGCCGAGTCGCACCCGAGCCGTCGTCCCGTTCGTCCGGGGGCAGGGCGCCTTCAACCGCCCGCTGGCCATGTCGGGATCGCCGTCCGGGGGGGTTCCCGGGGGGTGCCCGGTCAGGTTCCGGAGGCCATGTAGGCGGCGAGAATGTAGTTGGGGTGGCGGTCGAGGTTCTTGCGGGCCCGGTCGTAGCGCATCGTGGTCCGGGGGTCGGCGTGCCGGGCGGCGATCTGCACATCACGCAAGTCCACCCCAGCATCCAGCATGGTCGTCACGAACGTGTGGCGCTTATGCGGAATTCCGCATGAGCGGCATTACGCGGACGGCCGGGTTATGCGCCCTGCCGGGTTGTTTGGGCTTGTCAGGGCGGTGCCGGTGGTGCTCATGTCCGCATAATCCTGGGGCCTACTCAGCGTCCGAGTGAGTCGAGCCAGCTGACCAGCGTCGTCGGAGGTTGCCTGGGGGCGCCCCCGCGTGTGGCTGGCATCGGCGAAGAATCGCGTCTGTCATTTCATTACCGGAGGCAGAGGTGGTTCTCATGGATGAGGCAGCTGTCAGGGATTGTGTCGATCGTGTCGTGGCGGTGTTGCGTGAGGCTGGGAGGTCCGAGGACACGGTCCGGCGCCAGCGTGGCGTGCTGGAGCGGTTCGCCATGTTCCTGGCTGGGCGTGGTCTGGACGCAGCCAGCGAGGGGGTGTGCCTTGACTTCATCAGGACCAGACCGGGGTCAGGTTGGGGTCGTTGCAGCAGCCCGTCACAGACAGGGATGTCCAGGCCGTCCGCCGCCCCGTGCTGTTGCTGGCCGAGGTGCTGGCTGGCCGTGCGGTTGACGTCGACCGGTCGGTGATCCCGGCGAAGGACCAGTGCCCTGCCAGGTCCGGTCCGGTCAGGGACGACTACCTCGCCTGGTGCCGTCAGCGCGGCAACGAGCCGGCGACGGTGGTCGCCAAACGAAGTGGCAATCAGGCTTCATCAGACCTTGTCAGGGGGCCATTATCGGCTGACAGAAGAGAACTTCAACTCCTCTCCCGCGCACTTTCTTATGTCCGGCCCCGACAAGGGCAAATGGCGTCTGACTAGCGGTTTTACCCGAGTCAGGGTCCGCTCACATGCACCCACGAAGGCCCATGGGGCCCGTTCCTGCCCGCTTCACCACCGACATCGACGGCTTCCAGTCGATGTTGCGCTACGGCCGGTGGTTTCCAACGAGCAGATCGAGATCCTGCGGTTGTTGTTCGATCGCCGGCGGCGGATCGGTGAGGAGCACACCGTGAAGGTGTGCCAGTTGCACCAGTTGTTGTTGGAGCTGATCCCGGGCGGGGCGAAGAAGGACCTGTCCGCCGCCCAGGCCCGCCGGCTGCTGGCCGCTGTGCAGCCATCGGACCTTGTCAGCGCGACACGTAAACGGGTCGCGATGGAGTTGGTGGAGGATCTGGAGCGGATCTATCAACGCAATAAGCAGGCGAACAAGGAACTCGTCGCGCTGGTCAAGACGACCGGCACCGGGCTGCTCGTCCTGCACGGGATCGGCCCTTCCGGGGCGGCCCGGTTGCTGGTCGAGGTTGGTGACATCACCCGGTTCCCCAGCAAGGCGCACTTCGCGTCGTGGACCGGGACGGCGCCGATCGACGCCTCCACCAGCTCTTCGGATCAGTCACTTCCCAGGCCCGTCACCCGCCAGCGTAGAACACCCCAACCCGCCACCGTCTGAACTGAACCCATCACGGCCGAACCGGCCGGCGGGGATGCTCACACCCCGCCGAGCACTGGCACACCATCAACAGCGGAGGAACCAGCAACCATCCCAGACCCCCTTGACACAGAAGGGAGCCAATTGGGGACACGTAGGTGAGCGCGCGGCCATCTGTTGAGAGGGTGATCATGACCAGTGCGTGACGGAATGGACCAGGCCGGGCACCGCCTATTCGCGCGGCAACGAAGTCAGGTCAGACGCAACGAAGCCACTGCCAAAGTGAACGCCGCCTTGGCCGGGGTTTGGCGCGGATCGGTTGGTCGGGATGCGGCTGGGAGGGTCCCGACTACCTTGACATACGAAGCATGATTCGTGAATACTTTAGCGCGCGAGGGGAGTACCCCGCTCGCGATGTCTCCGTCAGTTCGGCCGACCCTGTTCGGCCCGGAGCATCGGCCACCCCAGGCAGCCTGGGTGTGGTGGGGGAGACCTCCAACCGCTCGCCGGGTGCGGGCACGGTGGAGGTATTCGGCATGGATGTTCCGTTCTGGGCGTGGGCTGCTGTCCTGGCCGTCATTCTTGCGATGCTGGCGGTCGATCTGTTCGCCCACCGCACGGCTCACGTGGTGTCGGTTCGTGAGGCCGCCGTCTGGTCGGGGGTCTGGGTGTCCCTGGGCCTGGCGTTCGGCGGAGTGGTCTGGTGGGCCTACGGCGCTCAGGCGGGCGGGGAGTACTACGCCGGTTACCTGATCGAGAAGTCGTTGGCGGTCGACAACGTCTTCGTGTTCGCGCTGATGTTCACCTACTTCGCAGTCCCGCGGGAATATCAACATCGGGTTCTGTTCTACGGCGTGCTGGGCGCGCTGGTGTTCCGGGCGATCTTCATCGCCGGCGGTACGGTACTGATCGAGAACTTCTCCTGGGTCCTGTACCTGTTCGGCGCGTTCCTGGTGTTCACGGGCTGGAAGATGTTCACCCACCGCAACGAACAGCTCGATCCCTCCCGTAACCCGGTCCTGCGCCTGGTCAAGAAGTGGGTGCCCTCCACCGAGGAGTACCACGGGCAGAAGTTCTGGGCGAAGAAGGCTGGCAAGTGGGTGGCCACCCCGCTGTTCACCGTGCTGGTCCTGGTCGAGGTCACCGACATCATCTTCGCGGTCGACTCGATTCCCGCGATCTTCGCCGTCACCCAGGAGCCGTTCCTGGTCTTCACCAGCAACGCCTTCGCCATCCTCGGTCTGCGGGCGATGTACTTCCTGCTGGCCGACCTGATCCACCGGTTCATCTACCTCAAGGCCGGACTCGCCGTGGTACTGGTGTTTGTCGGCGTCAAGATGCTGCTGCTCGACGTCTACAAGATCCCGATCTGGCTCTCCATGGCCGTGATTGCCACCACCATCACCGTCGCCGTCGTGTGGAGCCTGCGAGCCACCCGCGAAACGGCGTCAACAGCGCAGGACCAGGCGCCCACTGCGCCGGAACATGAGGCGCATGACACCACCGCGGAGGCCGAGGTGGCAGAGCCATGACCGGCCCGTCCTGCGGCAGCCTGGAGGCCCAAGGTCGACCCAGTGTCGCCGCCATCACCGGCAGCGACCTGCGGACGCCCGGACGGTCACCTCGAGAGCCCACCACCTGCCGGGAAGATCATCGCTTCCCGGCAACCGCCTCCGACGCCAAATACCGATCACCCGCGACCTGGCCGGTTCGGCAACGCGTCGTCCAGTCTTGGTGCGTCATGGACGTATCTCGCACTCGACAGCCGGCGGGCCGTGCTCGGTCGGGCACCAGGCCTCGGCGGGCACCAGGCCTCGGCGGGCACCAGGCCTCGGCGGGCACGAGGTCGGGGCTGGCACTTTGGTGCGCGCGAGCGAGTCCGGCGTCCTGCGCCCCGTCCTCGGCTGAGGTGACTCGTGGGACCTGGTGTCCTGGCTCCGGGTCTGGGCCCGAGCCGCGGGACCCCCGTCGGCAGATCGCTGGCGAGTTGGCCTTGGTCCGCCTCGGTCAGGGCCTGGTTGTGAAGTCCGGTGAGGAGCGCGATGTCCGCGTCCAGCGAACCATCCAGGTGGCGTCCCGCGTGGATCCGGGCCTCGTAACCAGTCACAGCGGTCCTGCCGAACTCGAGACGCGCTCTAAACGATGCTTGTCATGGCCCGACCGGGTGCGGCCGTCGTCAGTCGGCACCAGGGGTAGGTCCGCACATTCTCGGGCGGTCATGTTGACACGCCCCTACTCTCGGAAGTCTAACTCACGTATCATGCTTCGTATGAGTGTGGGTGACTGGACGTTTCTATCGAACTACGGGCATGTGCTCGTCGCGCTGTCCACAAATCCGGACGCTCGGATGCGCGACATCGCCGACATGGTCGGAATCACGGAACGGGCAGTGCAGCAAATCGTCCGCGAGCTCGTCGACCAGGGCTACGTCTTCAAGGACAAGGACGGACGACGCAACCGTTATCACATCGCCCACCACGCGCACCTGCGACACGAACTCGAAGCCGGGGTCAGCCTCGGCGAGTTCGTGGCGCTGGTAAGGCGGCCGGTCGACCGGGCAAGGCTCCCTCGCCCGTCCAAGACCATCAACGCCGGCTTGCCGGAGCCAGCCGAGACGGCCGACGGTGCGCCGGCCTGAGCGTGCCAGCGGGTCGGTTTATGGCGATCCCCCCCTGACCTTCGTGCCTCTGCTCCGTCGCGAGGAGCCCCCCGTGGTCGCGAGGAAGCCCCCCTGTGATCAATGATTCACGAATTGCATTACGTATGTCAGTAGTAGGCTGGGTGTATTCCCATGGACGCTGAAGGCTTCGCCGACCTACTCGCAGCCAATCGCCGCTACTCCATCTCGGCGCCCCCCAACTTCGACCGCATCGCTCACGCCGGAGTCCTGACCGGTTTCGACGTCGGCGCCGATCCCAACCAGCTGGGCCGCCTTCACGCAGACGTCGAAATGGTGCGCACCCACCCGCTGATCGCCGGGCGAGCACAGCTCGGCGGCTTCCTCTACAACGTTGACTCCTGCCTGCTCGAACAGCACGTGTGACGCTCCGGTCGAGGCAACTCACCCAGGCAGGATCAGAGCTGTTCGGCGCGCGTAGGGCATGTCGCTCCCCATGCCATCCAGATGACGCCGCAGCCAGCTTCCCTTTCCCCGCGGCGCTCCTAGATCGTTGTACGCCGTCGGTGTCTGATTGTTGCGGCTCAACTCTCCCGCCCGTGGAGACGAGATGGTCCAGGACCGCCTGAATGAGGATCCTGATCCGCGCCTGTGGGCGTGTGGACGCCTCAGGGGTTCCCCAAACCTCACACGGGTGGGCTGACAGGCACGGGATCGGCGGCCACCGGCTGCACGACCTCGTTGTGACGCAGGAACCATGGGGTCCACGGCGGGTCGAAGCGGGCGAACCTGGGTTGTCCGATGAACTCGAGCCCAGCCTTCGACGCGGCGCTGTGGAGCTCGGCCAGCTGCTCCTGGTAGATCCCCTCCGACCAGCGTCCGGTGAAGGCCCTGGCGGCGGCCAGCTGGGTAGGGATCTCCCGGACCGTGATGCGCGGGTCGGACGGTCTTGGCAGGGTGTCGACAGTGAACTCGGCTGGCATCACGAAAGCGACCACGTGTCGACCCGGCTGCCCGCCGGACTCCTGGACGACGGGCGAGGTCATCGCGATCCGTGTCGATGCCTGTTCCTGCAAGACCGGCGCTGTCATTGCGACCTTGCCTCGTGTGCTGTTGCGGCCCGAGATGAAGGCCACCAACAGCCCGAAGGCACGGTTGCCGGCATCGTCGAACGCGCTGTCAACCTCAACTTCAGCCACCAGATGCGCGGCGTACCGGCGCAACTCGAAACCCGGGAATCGTGTGAGAACGTCGTAGCCCTGCCGCTCGGTCATGCCACCAGCTTGCCCCGCGGGTTGGCGCGGCGGCGCAGGATGGCTACCACCCCAGACACGATGAACGTGGCGAGACCGACGAGCGCGGTGGCGCTCACCGCTGGGTAGGCGCCGTTGAAGCCGGTGGTGGAGGTGTGCTTGATCCAGATGCCGAGGTAGGCCCAGACCAGGACGAGGGCGTAGGCGATGGCGGAGTCGCGGAGGATGACGGCGGTGCCGATGACCGCGCCTACCGCGATGATCACGACTGCCCAGGTGGATTCCGCGATCCCGAAGCCGTCCCAGCCGATACTCACCAGCCAGACGGTGATGTTCGCGATCGTGGCGACGGTGATCCAGCCGAAGTACACGCTGAACGGTAACCGGACGAACGCCCGGTCGCGGGGGGAGGGGTCCGAGGCCAGGATCGTCCGGGTGATCAGGATGAGGAGCACCAGCATCGTGGCGAGCAGCGCCGTGGACACCAGGATGAAGTCGTAGTGCCAGGACAGGATCCACGCGACGTTGGCCAGCGACGACAACGAGAACAGCACCCCTACGCGCTCCAGCAGCGACACCCGACGGGACTCCCCGGCCCCACCTTTGTCGTCGGAGCTATGGAACAGGCCGAGCTGGTAGAGCACGTGCGCGCCGAGCAGGAGGTAGATGACGCCCCAGATGGAGAACGTGAGCCCGGCAGGGGCGAACAGGTTCTGGTATGCGTCGGAGATCGCGCCGGTGGTCCTTCCGTTGATGGGCAGGGCGTTGGCGAGCACGTTCACCGAGATCATGGCCACGTAGGTGAGGACGACCAGTGCCTTCACCGGTGTCTTTACTGTCTGTCCCTGCATCTTGACTGTCCGTGCCTGCATCAAAGCTCTCCTGGCTCGTCGTGTGTGCCCATGGTGCCAAGAATGAAACTACGGGGTGGGCAGCGGGGCGTGGGGAACGCTGGGATCTGGCGGTGGGGAGCAGGACGGCGTCGATGACGTGGATGACACCGTTGCCGGCCAGATCAGCGCGTCGCGGCAGGTCGATATCGACGTCTTCGCCGTGGTCGGGTTGCCCACGGTCGCACCTCCCTGGCTCCCCGCCGCGGCCAGGGACGCCGCGAGCAGGACCACCAGCACCGGGCGACGAACTCGGCGGTCGTCACCGGCCGCCATGGCCCGGGTATGCGGATCGTGCACCTTGCCGAGCCGCGCGAGGTCGTGCCGGCGCTGGCGGTGCTGCGTCCCACCTTCCTCGTGGTGGTGCCGCGGGTGCTCCAGAAGGTCCAGGCCGCGGCCGCGGCGGCCCGCAAGCGCCTCGGCCCGATGTGGGCCGCGGCGCAGGCCACCGCGGTCTCGTGGGGCCGATTCGCCGAGCGCCTCCAGGACGACCCGGCGGCGCGGCCGTCCCCGTGGCTTGCAGTGCGCAAGCGCGTGTTCGGCCGGCTGTTCTTCGCCCGGCTGCGCGCAACACCGAGGTGGTCGTCGGTCTGCTGGCGACCCTGGTGGACGTGGACGTCTACCGGATCGTCCCGGCGGAGCCGTACCCGACCGACTATGAGGAGACGGTCGCCCAGAATTCCCGTGAGCAGGACGCCCACGCGCGGCCGCGGATCGCCGACCCGCTGCCCGGCCTCGCCGGCTACGACCGGGTGGTGCTGGCCAGCGGTATCTGGAACGTGCGGCCGCCCATGATCATGCGGACGTTCGCTGAAGCGCTCGACTTCACCGGCACGACCGTGCACCCGTTGACCACCCACGCGGGCAGCAGGCTCGGGCGGGCAGCGGACGTCTACCGCGAGGCCTGCCGGGGGGCGACCATCGCCGAGGGGCTCGCCGTCCGGGGTGAAGAAGCCGCAGCCGCAGAGCACGAGGTGCGTGCCTGGCTGCGGCGGGTCGGCTTGGGCTGACCCAGCGCGGCCAGAGGGGCCGGTTCCAGTTCATCGCAGGATCGCCGGGCGAGGCAGTCACTGCCGGTACCACCACACCGGGTGCCTGTCACTTCTGTGACGCGGCCTGTGTACTGGAGGCGAAGCGCACCAGAGAAGGGGAGCAGTCATGTCGGAGGTTGTTGTGGTCGTGGGGCCGGGGCAGATCGGTCAGGCGATCGCCCGCAGGGTCGGCGCGGGGAAGCACGTGCTGTTGGCCGACCTCAAGCCGGAGCACGCCGAGGCCGCCGCGGAGGTGTTCCGCGACGCCGGTTTCGAGGCGACGACCGCCGCCGTGGACGTGTCGTCGCGGGAGTCGCTGCACGCGCTGGTCGAGCAGGCCGTCGCACTGGGGGCGGTCACCACGCTCATCCACGCCGCCGGAGTGTCGCCCTCGCAGGCGTCCCCGGCCACCATCCTCAAGGTCGACCTGTACGGCACCGCGCTGGTGCTGGAGGAGTTCGGTGCCGTGATCGCCCGCGGCGGCGCGGGGGTGGTGATCGCGTCGCAGTCGGGTCACCGGCTGCCCGCGCTGACCGCCGAGGAGGACCGGGCGCTGGCCACCACCACGGTCGAGGAGCTGCTGGCGCTGCCGATGCTGCAGCCGGACCGGGTAACCGACCCGCTGCATGCCTACCAGCTGTCCAAGCGGGGCAACGTGCTGCGGGTCCGGGCCGAGGCTGTCCGCTGGGCACGTCGCGGGGCGCGCGTGAACGCCATCAGCCCCGGGATCGTCATGACGCCGCTCGCCCGCGACGAGCTCACCGGTCCCCGCGGCGCTGGTTATCGACGGATGCTGGAGTTGTCCCCGGCCGGACGGGCGGGCACCCCCGACGAGGTGGCCGGGGTCGCCGCGCTGCTCCTCGGCCCGGACGGCGCCTTCGTCACCGGCAGCGACATCTTGATGGACGGCGGCGTCACCGCATCCTGGTTCTACGGCGACCTGGCCCCGAACGAGTGAGCCTCACGAGTTCCGTGTGCCGGCCGAGGCGCGTGGGCGATGCCGCGCCGCCGCGAACCCGGCCCGGTTACCCTGAGGGAGTGAAGGAAACAGGCGCACCGATCACGGTCAGTCAGGAGGGGCTGGGGTACCGCCCCCGGAACGGGGCCCGCGCCACGCTCGAGTCCTGACTGGAAGGGAGCCACTGACATGCCGGGGACCGGTTGGCTGCGCGACAGCCTCATCTACCAGATCTTCGTGCCCTCGTTCGCGGACGGGGACGGTGACGGCATCGGCGACCTCAAGGGCGTCGTCGCCCATCTCGACCATCTGCAATGGCTCGGTGTGGACGCGATCTGGTTCAACCCGTGCTTCGCGTCCCCGTTCCGCGATGCCGGCTACGACGTGGCCGACTACCTGTCGATCGCCCCGCGCTACGGCACCAACGAGGAGATGATCGCCCTCATCGCCGAGGCCCGGCGGCGAGGGATCCGGGTGCTGCTCGACTTGGTCGCGGGACACACCTCCGTGGCTCACCCGTGGTTCCAGGCCTCCGCAAACGACCCCGCTGACGAGCGCTATGTCTGGTCCGACACCCCAGGACCCGGGTTCGTACCGGGCCCCGGAACTCGCCAGGGCTACTACCTCAAGAACTTCTTCGACGAGCAGCCGGCGCTGAACTTCGGCTACGCCCGACTCGACGAGCACGAGCCGTGGCGCCAGGCTGTGGACGCCCCGGGCCCAACGGCGAACCGTCAGGCCCTCTGCGAGGTGATGGCCTACTGGCTCGATCGCGGCGTGGCCGGCTTCCGCGTCGACATGGCGTATTCACTGGTGAAGGACGATTTCGACTTTGCCGCCACGGTCGATCTGTGGGCCGCCCTGCGTGCCTGGGTCGAGGCGCGGTATCCAGATGCCGTAGTCATCCCGGAAAACGACTACCGCCTGGCTCCCGGCATGGGAGCCAGGGCCGGGTTCGACGCCGACTTCTTCCTCGTCATCGAACAGGCCCACAGCCTGCTGTTCAACAACGGCGGAGCCGGCGTCCTGGCGACCCTCCCGGACCACCGCGCCTGCTACTTCGACGCGGGCGCTCCCTCTCCTGACGCGACGTTCGGGGCCTTTCTGCGTCAGTGGGAGGACCACCAGTCCGGGTCCGGCGGACAGCGGCTCGTCGTCCTGCCAACCGCCGACCACGACTTCTCCCGCCTCGCCACCGCTCCACGCACGACTGAGCAACTCGGCGCCGCGTACGCGTTCCTGCTCACTTGGGGTTCGATCCCGTCCATCTACTACGGGGACGAGATTGGCATGCGCTACCTCCTCGGGCTGCCCGAACGCGAGGGCAGCAAGTGGAGCCCCGGCTTCAACCGGGCCGGCTGCCGCACACCGATGCAATGGGACGACGATCTTCCCGATGTCGGGTTCTCCACGGCCCCGGCCGAGCACCTCTACCTGCCACAGGACCCCGATCCTGCACGGCCGACCGTGGCCGCCCAACGCGCCGCCGCGCAGTCACCGCTGCGGCGGATCCGCCGGCTGGTCGAGCTTCGGCGCGCGACGCCCGAGTTGCGCCCTGGACCCGACACCACCGTGCTGTCCCCGGGCTATCCGTTGGTCTACCTCCGCGGCGACCGCCATCTCGTGGTGGTCAACCCAGCGAGCACGGCGCGGAGCGCCACGATCCCCGCGCTTGAGGGGCGCACCGCGCGCGCTCTTGAGGTGAGTGGGATCCACGTCGCAAGCGAGCTGGTGACGGCTGACCCGTTCGGCTACGGAGTCTTCCTCCTCGAACGTCGCTAACTGACGCCTCGACGGGTTCAGCGGTCGATCCAGCGTTGCATGTGTTCGGGGTAGCGGTCGCCCTGGACGTCGATCAGGGCTGATGCCTCGGTGAGTTCGGTGAGGTCGTCGGCGGTGAGGTTGAGGTCGGCGGCGAGGTTGTTCTCACGGAGGCGGCGGAGTTTAGTGGTTCCGGGGATGGGGACGACCCAGGGGTGTTGGGCCAGGAGCCAGGCGAGGGCGACCTGGCCGGGGGTGGCGCGGCGGCGGGCGGCGACGGCGGTGACGGCGTCGACGAGCGCCTGGTTGGCGGTGCGGGCGTCCTCGGTGAACCGGGGCAGCTTGCTGCGGAGGTCGCTGTCGCTGAAGGTGGTGGTGTTGATGGTGCCGGTGAGGAAGCCTTTGCCGAGGGGGCTGAACGGCACGAAGCCGATGCCGAGTTCGATCAGGGTGGGCAGGATCTGCGCTTCGGGTTCTCGCCAGAACAGGGAGTATTCGCTTTGCAGGGCGGTGATGGGCTGGATGGCGTGGGCCCGTCGGATGGTGGCGACGCCGGCCTCGGACAGGCCGAAGTGCTTGACCTTGCCCTCGTTGATGAGCTCCTGGACGGTGCCGGCGACTTCTTCGATGGGTACGTTGGGGTCGACGCGGTGCTGGTAGAGCAGGTCGATGGTTTCCACGCGCAGCCGGCGCAGTGAGTCGTCGACGCTGGCGCGGATGGTGTCGGGGCGGCTGTCGAGCCCGGTGGAGCTGGTGCCGTCGTAGGAGAACCCGAACTTGGTGGCGATGACCACGTGGTCGCGGACGGGGGCGAGGGCTTCCCCGACGAGTTCTTCGTTGGTGAACGGGCCGTAGACCTGGGCGGTGTCGAAGAAGGTGACGCCCTGGTCGACGGCGGCACGGATGAGCGCCACGCCGTCGGCGTGGGTGGCGGCGGGGCCGTAGCCGTGGCTCAGGCCCATGCAGCCGAGGCCGAGGCTCGACACGTTGAGGCCGCTGGTGCCGAGGATGCGGGTGATCATCGTGGTGCCCTTTTCTCAGGATGGTGGGGATCGGTCCGGTGCGTCAGTGGATCTTGACGCTGTTGAGGCGGCTGACCATCGCGGGGTCGTGGTGGTCGAAGGCGACGCTGACGCCGGTGTCGAGGGTGGCGATGTGGGTCATCTCGTCGGCGGTGAGCTGGAAGTCGAACACGTCGAGGTTCTCGGTCATGCGTTCGGGGCGTGACGACTTGGGGATGACGACGACACCGCGTTGGATCAGCCAGCGGAGGGTGACCTGGGCGACGGACTTGTCGTGCGCCTGGCCGATGGCGGTGAGCGTGGGGTCGCTGAAGATGTTGTTCTTGCCCTCGGCGAGCGGCCCCCACGATTCGATCTGGACGCCTCGGTCGGTCATCAGCTGGTGGTAGTCGGCCCGCTGGAAGTAGGGGTGGGTCTCGACCTGGTTGACGGCGGGGGTGATCGCGTTGTGGTCGATGAGGTCCACGAGTCGGTCGGGGTAGAAGTTGGACACCCCGATGGCTCGGATGACGCCCTGGCGGTGCAGGTCCTGCATGGCGCGCCACGAGCTGTAGTAGTCGCCGAACGGCTGGTGGATGAGGTACAGGTCGAGCTGGTCGAGACCCAGGTTGTGCAGTGAGGTGTCGAAGGCGCGTTTGGTGCCGTCCTCGCCGCCGTCGTGGATCCACAGCTTGGTGGTGATGAACAGTTCGCCGCGCGGAAGGCCGCTGGCCTTGATGGCCCGGCCGACCGCTTCCTCGTTGCCGTAGGCCGCGGCGGTGTCGAGGTGGCGGTACCCGGCGGCCAGAGCGTCGGTGACGACACGTTCGGTCTCCTCGGCGGGCACCTGGAACACGCCGAAGCCGAGGATCGGCATCTCGACGCCGTTGTTCAGCGTGACCGTGGGGATCTGGATGGACATGGTGGAACCCTTCATGGTGGTGATCAAGCCGACCACGCCTGTCGCGGTCGGGTCTTGGCGGGAGGATGGGCGGTGGTTCACGAGGGAAGCGGTGGCGTCGCGCTGGTCGGCACGCCTTCCCGGGCGCCGTCGCGCTCCTCGCGGGCGGCCGTGGCGGCCCAGCTGGCGAGCAGGTCGAGGGACTGTTGGGAGGTTGAACCAGGCTCGGCGGTGTAGATGAACAGCGCGAGGCCGGGGTCCGAGGGCATGTCCAGCCCCTCGTAGGCGAGGTCGAGGTCGCCGACGACCGGGTGGTGCAGCCGCTTGGTGCCGGTGCGGTGCAGGCGGACGTCGTGGGTGGCCCACAAGGTGCGGAACTCCTCGCTGCGGGTGGACAGCTCACCGATCAGGTCGGTGAGCGCCTTGTCGTAGGGGTTCCGGCCGGCCTCGACGCGGAGCGCCGCCACCGTGTCGCGGCCAGTGGCCTCCCAGTCGCGGAAGAAGTCGACGGCGTGCGGGTTGAGGAACCGGAACCGGGCGAGGTTGACCGGACGGACGACCTCGTCGAACAGGGGCGAGTTCAGCGCCCGGCCGAGCAGGTTGGTCGCCACGATGTCCCCGCGGCCGTTGCACACCCAGGCGGGTGACAGCTGGGCGTCGAGGATCTGCTGGACGCCGGGGCGAACCTGCCGCGCCGGGGGACGCCGGCGCGCTGCCGGGCGGGTGCCCGCGGCCCGGGCGAGGTCGAACAGGTGGGTCCGTTCGGCCTCGTCGAGCTGGAGGGCCCGGGCGACGGCGTCCAGGACGCTGTCGGACGCTCCCCGGATGCTGCCCCGCTCGAGTTGGGTGTAGTACTCCACCGACACCCCGGCCAGTTGGGCCACCTCGCTGCGCCGCAGGCCCTCGACGCGCCGGGTGCCGAGCCCGGCGGGGAGGCCCGCCTGGGCTGGGGTCACTCGGCCGCGACGCGAGACCAGGAAGTCGCGTACCTCGCTGCGGTGGTTGTCCATGCCGTCGACCCTACGGTCCACCTCCGGGGTGTGGGAGATGCTGCCAGCACCCCCCTCGCCAGCACCCTTCTCGCCAGGACCCCCCTGGCCCGCCGGGCCCGGGGTCGGGGCTGCCCCAGGGCGCGTCAAGCCGGCTCCTGCCGGGCGTCAGCGCGGACGCGAGTACTGCGGCGTCGTCGAGGAGATCGGTTCCAGTGACCGCACGCGACGAGCCAGGGGGTACTGGCGGTACCCGCACCAACACGAGCTTGTTCGTCCCAGTGGCAATGCGTTTCGGCGTAACCGCGCGAGTGTCGCCGCGAACTTCGATCGGTTCACCGAGGTCGACGCCCGGAGTTCATTGACGAGTGGCAACTCGAGCCTCAGGTCTGGGATCGCGCCACCCCACGTCGGCTTTGACCTGGCCTGCCGTCGGGGGCTACTCGCCGCCGGGCGCGCAGTCGCATTGCCTGGCCCGCAGGCAAAGAGGGAGTGCGGCGTGCTCCCCGCCAACCAGCGCCACTCAGGGTCAGACTTCCAGCGCTTTCGCTTGCTTGACCCAGTCCTCGCACTCGGCCACAGACAGCCCGATGACGGGCCCGTGCCGAGTCTCGATCATCTCCTTGAGGTTCTCAGGCTTGCGGTGCCGCAACTCCTTCACCGAATCCACCCCGATGCTCTTGAGCATCTCCGCGTATTTCGGTCCGATGCCCTTGATCCTTGCCAGGTCGTTCTCTACATGCACCATCTCACAGCTCCTCGAAATCGCTGCTCGCGCCTTGGATAGTTGGATCGTAGTCTCAGGCCACCGACGCGGTCAGCCGGATCTTCCAGTTGGCAGCCACTTGAGTGCGTTTGGGTGCCTTCCTGGATTGCGTTTCGGGGGCCTCGGTCAGGCCCACAGGGTTGAGATTGGTGCTGCGTCGCGCGTTCTCTGGTCGAGGCGCTACTGCCCGCTTGGTCTCGGATCAGGGCACCCATTGCGCCTCGATGGCGCAGATCGTGTTGTTGGTGCCGGTGAAGCTGAGCCAGTAGGCGTTGGCCAGGTAGAGCGCGGCGTCCGGTCCCGTGATCGCGGCGATCCAGTCGCTCAGCGGCAGGTTGTACCCATCGGGGTTGGTGGTCCCGTCTGGATTGACCACGACGTGCACGTCGATGCCGACAAGGACGGGGAACTCGCGCACCGTCGTGGTGTCGTTGAGGATGTAATAGTCGTTGGGCGGCGGAGACTCATCGCCGTGGGCTGTGGCGGCGTCGGCGGCTTCCCATCCGGTGAGGAAGAGTACGAAGTCGACGGACAAGTGGCGGCGGCGGCGATGGATCCGGGTGCTCTTGACGATGGCGAGGTGGCGGGTGTCACACGTCACGGTGCAGGCGCAGGCACCGTTGGAGGTTCGCGTGGTGGTCATGATTCGGTGGCCTCGCCTCTGTCCTGCGGCGTGGTTCTGCTCGAACTAGGAGTTGGTGTGGGGTTTGCGGAGCCACCACTGCCACGCAGCGGTGACGATGATGGCTCCGAGCAATGATCCGATGAGTCCCGAAGGCCTTACTTCCAGGCCGTCCCCCGCAATCAGGCTGGAGAGCAGGCCGCCCACGAAGGATCCGGCCAACCCACTGACGAAGGCCATGCCCCAGTCGGTCCCCTTGCGTGAGCGTCCAAGGATCAGTTGCGCTGCCGCCCCGACGAGCATGCCGAACAAGACCAAACCGATGATGAGCATGGCTGCAGCCTATTACCCCCGATCTCCGGGGCGGAGGAAGGACCCGCCCCGTCACTGGCGGTGTCGGACGACCGCTGGCGAGCGTGGCGAGGCCGGTCCCTTTCGTCATCTGTCTGTTCAGCGGTGTCGGTCCCGCCGTACGCTGGTGGGACGGAAGGGATCACGGATGAGGGATCGTGACATGCGGCGGTGCGCAGTGGCCCTGCTCGGAATGACCGCGGCACTTGGGGTCGCGGTGGTCGGCTGGATCCGGGTACGAGGCGCCCACCCAGAGCCCCGCGTTGGCCGTTTCGGTAACGATGTCGAATACGCGTCGTGGGGTGACGGTCCCAAGACCATGGTGTGGCTTCAGGGCGGGCCCGGCAGCGACATCCCGCGTGGCGCATTCGGCTGGCTCGCGGCCTCCCAGTTCCGACCCTTCCTCGACGAGGGCTACACGGTGTGGAGCGTGACTCGCCGGCGGAACATGCCGCCTGGACACACGATCGCAAACATGGCCGACGACGTCGCCCACGTCATCGAGGAGAAGTTCGGGCGGGTGGATCTCGTCGTCGGCATCTCCTACGGCAGCCTGATCGCCCAGTACCTGGCGGCGCACCACGCGGACCGAGTGGCGCAGGTGGTTCTCGCCCTCTCTGGCGTGCGGGTTTCGGACTGGGGTGGCGATGTCGATCGGCGCTGGGCGGAAGCGAGGGCCGCGGGCCAGTTGGGCGAGGCCGGGGCCGTCTTCCTCGAGTACCTGCTCGACGGTGAGCGATGGCGTGGCCTGCGTCAACGGCTGGGGCCGCTCGTCGGGCGAATGTTCCGTTCCGAGGAGACCCCGGCGGAAGACCTCCGCGTCGAGGCGGACGCCGAGGTGGCATTTGACTCCCGCGACGTCCTGCCGCACATCCACGTGCCCGTATTGCTTCTCGTCGCGGAGAACGACCGCTTCTTCCCAACGAAGATCGCAGCGGAGACCGAAGCCCTCATCCCCGACTGCACCGTGGTCCGCTACCCCGGGAAGGGACATTTGGGCGCGGCGATGAGCGGCCAGATACCGCGGGATGTCCTCGCGTGGGTGGACCGCCGGGAGACCGCACGCCCCACTCGGTGACGTTGGCCGGCGAAGCGTTCACACCCCAGCGCAGACTCCGGTGGCTGGTTAGGTCTGACCGTTGGAGGCTTGGCGCTCCACTGCGGGGCTGTGTCCGGGGCCGAACATCGCAACGGGCAGGGCCGACAGCATGGCGCGCGTCGCGTCTGCCTGCCTGGGGTCCGTCATCAGTTGCTTGGGGGTGAAGGGACGCAGTCCGCCGTCGGGCCGGCTGTCAGCCGCGTCACCGATCAGGGCGACGTCACCCCACACGAAGGCGTAGTGGCCTGGGGTGTGTCCCGGGGTCGGCAGGGCCGTCAGCCCTGGGGCGACCGGCACCTCGCCGTTCAACTCGACCGTGCCCTCGGGAAGCTCCGAGAGCCGTAACAGCCAGCACAGGAACCGGCGGATGCGGGTGCCGGGCACCCGGCCGGTGCGCAGGATGTCAGCGTCCGCCGCGCCCAGCCACACCGTGGCCCCGGTCCTGCGCCGCCACTCGGCCGCCGAGTGGGAGTGGTCCCAGTCGTAGTGGGTGAGCAGGATGTCGGTGACTTCGTACGGTGATCGTCCCGCCGCTTGCAACTCGCGGGCCAACGGGTTGAGCTGGAAGGAAGGGCCCGGGTCGACGAGGAAGACACGGCCGGCAGTGGCCACCAGGTAGGTGTTGCAGCCCCACGAACTGGATGACTCCATGGCCCACAGGCCAGGTCGCAGCAGCCTCATCGCCGCCTCCTTGTCCTCCCGCCCACGCTAGCACCAGCCCCCCGGCCGGATCTTGGTGAAATGTCGCACGACTCCCCGCAGGCTGGGTGTTCCATTGAGGTAGGTCCGGTAGCGAAGGCGAGGAGGCTGCATGTCCAAGGATCTGTGGGGCCCGCTGGCCGGCACGTATGACGTGGATCACACCTACGTCGCCGGTGCTGATCTCATCAGCGCGATCCAGGCGAAACTGGCGGACACTATGCCTGCCGGGAACGTGGTGGAACTCGGCTGCGGCACCGGCCTCTACACCCGGGCGTACGCGCCGCACTGCAGCCAGGTCATCGCGACCGACATCTCCGAGCGGATGGCCGACCTGGCCAAGCGGGCACTTGGCGCGTTCCCGAACGTCTCAGTGCGGGTCGCCGACGCGGTAGCCACCGGACTTCCAGCGGGCTCGGCCGACGCGGTCGTCGCGGTGAACCTGCTGCACATCGTTCCGGACGCCGAAGCGATCCTGACCGAGGCGCGCAGGCTGCTGCGCCCCGGCGGAGTGCTCATCATCGCCGACGCCACCGGCGAAGGGCTGCCGCTCAGGCAGATCCTGGCAAGCGCCTGGCGTGGCCTTCGGCGGTGGGGACTGAGGACCCAACAGAAAGGGCAACGCAACCTCACCCAAGCAACTCTCGAAGCCCTGGTACGAGCGGCCGGGTTCGCATCGATCGAGGGTCAAGCACTGGCTGGAAAGGTGATGAACGCCGCATTCGTCCGCGCCATCACACCCGCCGAGCAGAAGCACAACGGGTAGCGACAGCACCGCACCGAGCCAGAATCGGATCGGAGGGATCGGACCCCGTCACGTTGCGTCAGGGTGGACTGGTGTAGCGGAGGGAGGCCATGCCAGTGCGGTGGCCGTGTTGGTCTACCAGGTGGGGGCCGGGATCAGGTCGCGCGTGCACTCTGACCCGCACCCTCGGATGGTGCTCAGCGGCCTCAGCAATTCAGCGCATTTACCTCACCCAGACGCCTCGGGACGCTTGAGCCAGTGCATGCGAGGTCCCGGCCCGACTCCGTGTGCGTCACGGAGACAGGAGGGCACACTATGGCCGAGAGCGATCTGGATGTTGTCCGACAAGGGTATGCCGCGTTCATCGCGGGCGATCTTGCAGCGCTGAGCGAGCTGTTCGCGGAGGACGCGACGTGGGTGGTGCCGGGGAGCAGCCCCACATCCGGCACCAAGGAGGGGCGTGATGCCGTGGTGGCCTACCTGGTGGAGGTGATGACTCGCTCGGAAGGGACGTTCAAGATCACTCAACTGGCCTTGGCCGAGGGTGACGGCCACGTGTTCGCCCTCGATCGGAGCGAGGCGACCCGTAACGGCGTGTCCCTGAATGCGACCGGTGTCAACGTGTTCCTGCTTGACGGCGGACGGGTTCAATCAGTCCAACAGTACTTCGAGAACACCGCCGAGTCCGACGCGTTCTGGGCCTAGAGTCACCATCGTGCTGGACGTCGGCCGGCACGCAAGAGTTGGCTTCAGGCCGAAGTAGCCGACCCCGCCTGGAAAGACGATCAGCGCGGTGTTGAGGATGGCCTGGAAAGCCTGGCGGGATCGCGGATCGCGGATCGCAGGGGCGATGGGGGCGAGCCTGCGGGTGATGGTTCGGGCTGAGGCTCTGCACCCACGTAACACAGCAAGGCGGTCTTCAGTGGGAGCCTCGGTGGGGGCGTCGATCGGTGAGTCGCCGGGCGGCGTCGGCTTGGAGGTCTTCTTCGATGATGCGGAAGGCGTTGTAGGTGGCGAGTTCGGTCTGGACACGTTCCACGGCAGCTTTCATGTCCCGGCCGCTGAGCGCCTGCCGCACGGCTGCCCGGATACGTCCCGGTCTCGGGGTTTCGGTGCGGAGGTCGACGGCGAGGTGGTTGACGGCCAGCCGGACGTTGTTGTCGTTCTTGCCTTCGCGGGTGCCGGCGGTGACGAGGAGGACGCCGTGGAAGAGGGCTGCCATGTTGCTGCCGAAGCCGCCGTTGGAGACGAACACGTCGGTGTGGGGGAAGAGCGTGTCGTAGGGGATGTAGTCCTCGATGACCACTGTGGCGGAGCCGTAGCGCGTCCGGAGTGAGGCCGTGTGAACTCGAAGTCGTCGCGGAGTTCCACGATGTCGGAGTTGTAGTTCGACGTTGGTGATGGACGCGGCTGGTCACACCAGCGGTGCACTGCCTTCTTCGGCGGCCTACTCGCAGCTCACCTGTTACCCGGGCCCGTGGAACCAGGTCGGGGCGGGGGATGAGACTCGCACGCGCCGGCACGATCGCGGCCGGCACTGGCGCACTTGGTTGGTCTTGGCCTTGCGGCTGTCGTGCTGGGTATTCACGGGCGTCAGACCGTAGTCGACCGAGGGTGGCAGAATTCGAAGGGTCGGCCGACCACGGTCCGACGAGCTCCGAAACGGAGGACCGTGTGCGCAAGGAAAGCACCGCTGCCACCGCCTTCTACGTGTTGAATGTCCTGCTGTTCCCGGTCACGCTGATTGGCTACCTGCTCTGGATCGTCGGCGGACTGGCCCGCGCGAACGAGTCGAAGGTGTCGATGACCGCGCAGGGACCGCTCGCAGCACGATGGACGATGCACCAGCTCGGTGTCCGGCGCGACGTGGCCGCAGCGCGCGTCATGCCGATCTTGCCCGGTGTGCCTCGGCTGGCCAGCCGGCTGATGAGCTTCCCGATGTTCTTCGCGCACCACGTCACGGGGTTCGTGCCGAAAACCTTCCGCTACCCGTTCGTCGGTGTGGTCCCCCCGCGACTCGAGGCGGCCGCCAGGGTGACCTTCTTCGATGACGTCGTGGAGCGCGCACTTCCCGACATCGATCAGCTCGTCATCCTCGGCGCCGGCTTCGACACCCGTCCCTATCGCCTCCCCCGCGACACGTCCGTCCGGTCGTTCGAGGTCGACCTCCCAGCCACCCAGAAGGTCAAGCGCCGGGTGCTCGACGAGGGCGGCGTCGACACCCGTGGAGTGACGTTCTTGCCAGCCGACTTCGAGAAAGATGACTGGCTCGCCCAGCTCATCGACGCGGGCTTCGACGTGCAACGCCCAGCCCTCTTCATCTGGGAAGGCGTGATCATCTACCTCGACCGAGCCGCTGTCGAGGACACCCTGCGCAAGGTAGCCCGCTGCGCGAACGGCACACTCATCGCCTTCGACTACTTCTCCAGCCTCGCTGTGGACTCCAGCAAGCCGTACTGGCGCTTCGCGCGAGCGGCCACTCAGGGCGCCGGCGAGCCGATCAAGTTCGGTGTCGACGCCACCTCGCCACTGGCGGCCCGAGTCGCCGAACTCCTCGCAGCCTGCGGCCTCACGCTTCGAGAGCAGCGGACCCTCGGCGACGAATCTGGCTCACGACGGGCGTGGGGCGGGTTCACCGTCGCCGTCGTGGAGTAATCCCCAGCCCCGCTCAGGGCGAAGCGCGCGAGGTTCCGGGGCCGGGAGGGCCCCGGACGATCCGGCGCACGCACCCGCGAATCGCTGTGCTCGTACTCACCATGCTCGACGACGACTCAGTGATCGCAGCCCTCGAGGCAGGGGCCGGGGGCTACGAAGATAGGCTCTCGTGACCGCGAAACCGCGGCCGCCCTCGCTCGCGCGGCCCTCCCTTGACGAATGCTCCCGCGCGGCGATCCGCGCCTGCGTCCGCCCAGGATTCCCAGGTTCAACGCCCGGACATCAGCGGACCAGGACAGCCAGGGGCCGCGGTGTCGGTTGAGAGTTCGCCGTCCGGGTTTCGGCATCTGCTCGGGTGTGGTCGGGCTGGGTGAGTTGCGGGGCGTGATCAGTTCGCGGGACGTGATCGCCTGATGTTGATCATGTCGTGGACGGCCTGGATCACTTTCTGGGTGGGTTCGGGCTCGGTGGCCATCGCGATGTGGCCGGCACCCTCGACCACCAGGTGTGAGGCGGTACTGGAGAGGTTGGCCAGTTCGCGTTGCATGTCCAGCCAGGGCTCCCGCATGGCCTCCATGCCGGGGTTATCGGGGGCGGTGAGAACCGTCAGCGGAAGGCCGTGCAGCCCTATGCCGTGCATCGCCCGGCGCATCTGGTCCATCGTGTCGTCCCAGGCGGAGATCTCGTCGTCGACCGCGGCCCAATAGCCCGGCCAATGGGTGAACGCGCGCAGCTGGGCTGCGGCCTCCGCCGGCAGTTTCGAGGGGAGCCCAGCCATCAAGATTCCAGTCACGTCGACCAGGTGGGTCAGCCCCAGCCTGGCCAGCCGCGGCAACAACCGGTTGGCGATCCGCAGCGCCCCCAACGCTCGCTGCGCCTGCGGCGGCAGCCGCTGCAGCTGGTCCGGGTGGACGGAATCCACCAGTACCAGGCCCGCCGTGTCGTCGGGAAAGGTGTCGGCGAACACGGCGGCGTACGAGCCACCCAGCGAGGCACCCACCAGAAGGTAGGGGTCGGGGAGGCCGGCAGTTCGAAGCGCGGCGTGCAGTTCGCGAGCGATCGTGCGCGCGTCGCGGGGCTGAGGGCCGGGTTCGCTCCAGCCCAGTCCAGCACGATCGTAGGAGACGACCCGGGCGAAGGCGGCGATACCCGGTTGGATCAATGCCCACATGGGAGAGGTGGCCATCCCACCGGCTTCGAGCACGACCGTCGGCCCGTCCCGGTCAGTGCCGGTGATCAGCAGGTGGAGCTGGTGGCCCCCGGCGTCGACCAGGCGACCCGGCGGTGACAGCCGACGGCGGTCCTGAGCGGTCGCCCAGGTCTGGTACACCAACCCCCCGCCAGCCAGCGCCGCGATGGCAGCGCCGCCCGCCACGGACCAGACGCCCACCTCGGACCGCGTGGCACTCCAGTGATCACCCACTTCTCCCGCCCCCCTTCAACTGCGCCGCGGCGCAGGCCTCCAGGATCCGCCCGAGCCGAGCCGCCAGCAATACGCAGTGGGGCAGCAGCCGCCGCAGCCGGTCGTCCATCCCCGGGGTGCTGCCCTGGATTCTCAGGTCGGTGTCCATGAGCAGGGTCGCCGGACCCGGCCGTTCAGGCGGACCGGAC
>JBAVKY010000468.1:0-21962 GCA_049688555.1 Propionicimonas sp. | reverse complement strand
CCCGGCCGGCACCGCGCAGTACCACATCGATGCCGACGTGGCCTTCGCCCTCGCCAAGTACGCCGACGTCTGCGGGGACGCCGCCTACCTCACCACCGCCGCGCTCCCGGTTCTGGTCGAGACGGCCCGGCTGTGGGCCGACCTGGGGTTCTTCGCCGGCTCCGGCAGCTTCCACATCCACGGCGTCACCGGCCCGGACGAATACACCGCGGTCGTCGACGACAACCTGTACACCAACGTGATGGCGCGCGAGAACCTCTGGCTGGCGGCCGCCGCGGTGGGCAGCCTCGCCGCCACCGATCCGGACAGCTACCAGCGACTGGCCGGCGAACTCGGCCTCGGCGCCGACGAGCCGGCGACCTGGCGGGCCGCGGCCGACGCGATGACCATCCCGTTCGACGAGTCGTTCGGGGTCCACGGCCAGGACGACGACTTCTTCACCCATCGGGTGTGGGATCTGGCCGATCAGAGGACGAGGCGCCCGCTGCTGCTGCACTACCACCCGTTGGTGATCTACCGCTATCAGGTCCTCAAGCAGGCGGACGCCGTGCTGGCCCTGTTCATGGCCCCAGACCGGTTCACGGCCCAAAACAAGCGTGCCGACTACGAGTACTACGACCCGATCACGACGGGCGATTCCACCCTGTCGGCCGTGGTGCAGTCGATCATCGCCGCTGAGGTGGGCTACCCCGACCGGGCCCTCGACCAGTTCCTGCACGGGGTCTACGTGGACCTGGCCGACCTGCACCACAACACCAGCGACGGGGTCCACATCGCCTCAGCTGGTGGGGTGTGGAACGCCTTGGTCTACGGGTTCGCCGGGCTCCGCGACGCCCACGGCGAGCTCAGCTTCGACCCGCGGCTACCGCAGGAGTGGGACCGGATCAGCTTCCGCGTCCGGCTGCGCGGCGGCCAAGTGGGCGTGGTGCTCACCGCTGGCGAGCTCGCCCTCACCGGGGTCGACGGCCCCGGTGGAGTGGTGACCGTCCGCGGCGAGCCGGTCGAGGTCGCGGCAGGGCAGACAGTTCGGATCGCGCTGGACGGCCAGGGCCCCCGGCTCCCGGCCATGCAGGGCGCGCGACCCTACTTGCACGGGGCTCCCGCCGGCGATGACCAGATCACCCTGGGCCTGCCGCTGGCAGTGCCCTGAGCCGACCGGGGCAGGCGCGTCAGGGTTCCATTCCCCAGAACAACCGATCCATCACGCCGCGGGCGAGCCGGGCGTTGCGCCGGTAGTCCTCCACCATCAACGACGATTCGCCCTTGCCGTAACCGATGATCTGGGCGACCGCAGCCCGCTCACGAGGATCCGTGGGGATGCTGTCCGCCGCCCGCCCGCGCAGCAGCATGGTGGCGTTGCGGATTCGGGAGGCCAGCAGCCACGCCTGCGCGAGTGCCGCTGCGTCGTCGCCCAGGATGAGCCCCGCGGCCAATGCCCCGTCCAACGCTCCGAGCGTGGTGGTCTGGCGGAGTCCGGGGTGGGCGCCGGCATGCTGCAGCTGCAACAGCTGGACGACCCATTCGACATCCGACAGGCCGCCGGGGCCCAGCTTCGTGTGGCGTTTCGGATCGGACCCACGCGGCATCCGCTCGGCCTCCATGCGGGCCTTCAGCTTGCGAATCTCATTCAGCGCACTGCGTGAGAGACCCTCGGCCGGATACCGCAACGCATCGATGCGTCCCAGCAGCTCGCCTGCCAGCTCGGCGTCGCCGGCCCCGTAACTCGCCCGCAGCAGGGCCTGGGACTCCCAGGTCGACGACCAGCGCTCGTAGTACGCCCGATAGGAGCCGAGACTCCTGACGATGGGGCCGCCCTTACCCTCGGGCCGCAGGTCGACATCGATGTCCAGCGCCGGGTCGGCCCCTGGCTTGGCCAGCAGCCCCCGGAGCCGGCTGATCAGCTGGGTCGCCCGCCGGGTCGTCTCGGGGTCGTCGGAGTCGGCCACCACGAACATCGCGTCGGCATCGGAGGAGTACGACATCTCCTGGCCACCCCAGCGACCCAACGCGATGACCGCGATCCGCGGGCGGGGCTCGATCCCGCGCCCGGCCACCTCGATGGCGGCCTCGATGGTGGCCGACGCCAGGTCGGCCAGCGCCCGGCCCAAGGCAGCCATGTCGAGGTTGCCCAGCAGGTCGGCCATCGCCAGGCGCAGCAACTCGCCGCGCCGGACGGCCCTTACCGCTCCGATCGCAGCATCGGGCGTGGGATAACGCCCGCACGCCGACAGCATCTCGGCGGTGATCTCCTCGCGGGAACGCAGTGTCAGGCCGCCGGGATCACTCAGCCAGGCGGCGCTCTGCGGGTTTCGTAGCAGCAGGTCGACGGCGTAACGGCTGGAGGCGAGGATCTTGGCGAAATGCTCGGCGGTGGCGTCCCCGTCCCGCAGCGCCCGCAGGTACCAGTGGGTGTCGCCGAGGGCCTCGGAGACCTGGCGGAAGGCGAGCAGCCCATGGTCAGGGTTCGGCCCGGCCGTGAGCCACCCGAGCATGGCCGGGAGCAACTGGCGTTGGATCTCCGCCCGGCGACTCATCCCGGTGCTCAACGCCTCGATGTGACGCAGGGCGGCCCGCGGGTCGCCGTAGCCCAGCGCCCGCAACCGCGTCTCCGCCTCTTCCGAAGTGAGCCGGACCGCCCCGGACGGGATCCGTGCGACCGCCTCGAGCAGCGGTGAGTAGAACAGCCGCTGGTGCAGCACCAGCACCCGCCGCGTCGACGACCGCCACAGGTGCATCAGCTCCTTTGGCTCGGGCAGCCCGATGCTGCGGGCGAGCCAGCGCTGGTTGAGCTCGTCGCTGGGCATCAGGTGGGTGCGACGCAACTTGTAGAGCTGGATCCGGTGCTCCAGGACGCGCTGCAAGCGGTAGGCCGTGGCGAGGTCGAAGCCGTCAGAGCGTCCGACGTAGCCGTGGGCGACCAGCGCGTCCAGCGCCTCGAAGGTGCCACGCAGCCGGAGCCGTTCGTCCGCTCGTCCGTGCACCAACTGCAGCAGCTGGACGCTGAACTCGACGTCACGCAGCCCACCCGCGCCCAGCTTGATCTCGTTGTCGGACTCCTTGGCGGGCAGCAGTGAGATCACCCGGCGCCGCATCGCCTGGGTCTCGGACACGAACAGGTCGTCGTCGGCGACCTGCCACACCAGCGGCCACACCAGATCTACGAAGTCCTGCCCAAGCGCCAGGTCGCCAGCCATCGGGCGGGCCTTGAGCATCGCCTGGAATTCCCAGTTCTTGGCCCATTTCTCGTAGTAGGCGCGGTGTGAGGCCAGCGTGCGGACCAGCGGCCCGGCCTTGCCCTCAGGACGCAGCGCCGCGTCGATCGGCCAGATCGTGCCGGCCGTGGTGTGGGCTGAACAGGTGCGGCTGAGCGCGCTGGCGAGCCGGCCGGCAATGGTGATGGCCCGGCCTTGCTCACACACCTGTTGCCCGTGGGCGTCCAAGGCCGGTTCGGCCACGAAGAGCACGTCGACATCACTGACGTAGTTGAGTTCGCGGGCTCCGGTCTTGCCCAGGGCGATGATGCCGAGCCGACACAGCTGCCAGTCCGGAACCTCGCCGCGCGCCAGCGCCAGTGCCGCCTCCACCGTGGCGTCGGCGAGGTCCGCTAGCTCACCGGCGATCTCGGGCAACTCGGCCAGTCCGTCGAGCGCGGTCAAGTCACGAGCGGCGATCCGCAGCAAGGCCCGGCGGTAGGCATACCGCAGGTCGTTGGAACGGCCTGGGTCGGCCTCGGGAGTCGCGGACTCGGGGTCGGCGCCAATGGCCTGCAGTAACTCGGCCCGCAGGGCGGCCGCCGTCCGGCGATCGACGGAACCGGCCAGCAGGTCGACCTCGTCGACGTGGACGCCGAGGTGCTGATTCAAGGCGATGCTCCCGCCCAGAACGCGGGCGAGCCGACGGGCCCAGGCGGGATCGCCGCCGATGCGCTCCCCCAGCTCGGGTCGGGCGCGCAGGATTCTCACGAAGCCGTGGAAGGCGAGATCGGGATCAGCTGCGGCCGCGAGTTCTTCCAGCACCACGTCGCAGGCGGCATCTGGCGCGTTGGCGTACCAGTGTTCCACCACTTCGGCCAGCGAGGTGGTGTCCCGGAAGCCCAGGCGAGCCAGCCGTCCGGACAACGAATCTGTGCGCCGCATGCTCGCGATGCTAGCGCTGTCGACAGGGTGCTAGCGTCTGGACAGTGGCGAAGCGGGTCACCGACAACGATCGGGCGAGCATGGCGCAGGTTGGCGCCGCTCTCGCCAACGGCCAGGACGTCGTGCGCGCCGAGTTGGCGACCGCCACCAGGACCGCCTGCCACCTGTTGGAGCAGCGGCACCCCGGACACACCGTCGAGTTGCGAGTCCCCCCGTTCGCGGCGGTCCAGCTGGGCATCGGGCAGCGCGGCGCGCATACCCGAGGCACGCCCCCCAATGTCGTCGAGACCGACCCGGCCACCCTGGTGCGCCTGGCGACGGGCAGCCTTACCTGGCCGGAGGCGCGGGCGGCTCGCCTGGTGAGCGCCAGCGGCGCGCAGGCGGATCTCGCGGCGTGCTTCCCGCTGTGAGGTCCGGCACCCCCGGCCGGTGACCTCGCCGGGGCGCGCCAGGCCCGCGCACAGCTTGCCCACAGCGTGAGCCGACACAGCCCACAGTCGCGCGCCTTAGCGTCGAGGTGTTGACAGAGCCAAGCTGTCGAGAGGAACCCCCGATGACGCAACGGATCCCCGACCCGCCGCAGGCCGAACCGACGGCCACCGGCTCCCCGGAACCAGCCAGTCGTCGACGGTTCGCGATGACCCGCCGGAGGTGGGTGGTGGGCGGGCTGGTGCTCGTGCTGGCGCTCGGCGGCGGGGTGGCCTGGTTCCTGCTGCGGCCACAGGCCGACGCCCGCGCCCAGAGCATGACGCGTTCGGTGACGGCGACCCTGTCCACCCAGACCGTCACGGTCGGCCTCAGCGGCACGCTGTCACCGCAGTCACAGGCCGCTTTGAGTTTCAGCGTCCCAGGCACCGTCACCAAGGTCCACGTCAAAGTCGGCGACACCGTCACCAAGGGCCAGCAGCTCGCCAGGATCGATGACGGCTCATCGCAGGACGCACTCGACCTCGCCCACGCGAACCTCGACACCGCCGAGGCCAATCTCGATGACACCAACGACAGCGGGACGGCGGCGGCCATCGCCGCCGCCGAGGCGCAGGTGAAGTCGGCCAAGGCTGCGGTGGCGAGCGCGAAAGCCGAGCTCGCCGATGCGGTGCTGCGTTCCACCATCGCCGGCACCATCGCTTCGGCCAACCTGAACGTCGGCGACACCGTCACCAGCTCGTCGGGCTCCGGTAGCTCCGGCAGCAACGCCCAGGCGGCCACGACCACTGCCAGCACCACCTCAGCGCAGGTGCTGGTCATTTCCCCCACCACCTGGAAGCTCGAAGGCACCGTCGGCAGCGCCGACCTCGCCGGCCTCAAGGCTGGGCAGGCGGTGACGATCACTCCGGACGGAGCCACCACGACCATCAAGGGGACGGTGGCGTCGGTCGGGATCGTCGCGACCTCCACCTCCGACGGCGCTGCCACCTTCCCGGTCGTGATCAACCTGGCCGGCAAGCACCCCGACCTCTATTCGGGCACCACTGCGGCGGCCACCATCAAGGTCGCCGAGTACTCGGACGTGCTGACCATTCCCACAGCAGCCATCACGACCCAGAACCAGCAGACAGTCGTGACCAAGGTCACCGGCAGCAGCGCCGAGGTGACCGAGGTCACGGCCGGACGCGTCTTCGGTGAATCGACGGAGATCACCAAGGGACTCTCCGCCGCCGACCAGGTGCAGATCACATTCACCAGGCCGAACGCCAACCCCACCAGCACCAGCACCAGCGCTTCGCAGGGCGGCGGGCTGTTCGGCGGGGGCATGGGTGGCCCGCCGGCCGGCGGCGGTCAGCCGCCGGCGGGAGGGACGACCCGATGAGCGCCCTGCTGCGGATGGCCGGCGTCCGAAAGACGTACGACACCGGCGCGATCGCGGTGGAGGCACTGCGCGGCATCGAGTTGACCGTCGATGCCGGCGACTACGTGGCGATCATGGGCCCCTCCGGTTCCGGCAAGTCGACGCTGATGCACATCATCGGCTGCCTGGACGTGCCGACCGCTGGCCGCTACGAACTCGACGGCGTCGATGTCAGCTCGATGACCGAGAAGGACCTGGCCGACGTCCGGAATCGCAAGCTCGGTTTCGTGTTCCAGTCCTTCAACCTGCTGCACAGCTTGACCGCCCTGCGCAACGTCGAACTACCCCTGGTCTACGCCGGAGTGCATCCGGCCGAACGCCGCCAGCGGGCGATGCTCGCCCTGGCGCGGGTCGGGTTGGCCGATCGGGTCGACCACCGCCCTGGCGAGCTGTCCGGCGGCCAACAGCAGCGGGTCTCGGTAGCGCGGGCCCTGGTCACCGACCCGGCATTGATCCTGGCCGACGAACCGACCGGCAACCTCGACTCGGTCTCGACCCGGGACATTCTGGCGCTGTTCGACGAGCTCACCGCAGCTGGACGGACGATCGTCATGATCACTCACGAACACGATGTCGCCGAACGCGCGACGCGGACCGTCCATATCTACGACGGCCTGCTCACCGATGACGCCCCGCTGTCAGGAGCCAGGCGATGATGGACTGGCGGGAAACCGTCCGGACGGCGATCGACGCGCTCAACGCGCGGCGGATGCGTTCGGCGCTGACGATGCTGGGCATCCTGATCGGGATCGCCGCGGTCATGCTCACCGTAGGGCTGGGCCAGGGCGCACAGACGTCGATCACCAGTCAGATCAATTCCCTGGGCTCGAACATGATCATCGTCACGCCGAGCCAGACCACCGGCAGCACCGGCTTCCGCGGCGGATCAACCGTGGCCACCCTCACCACCAGGGACGCGGCCATGCTGGCCGATCGCAGCGTGGTTCCCAGCGTCGCCGCCGTCGCCCCGACCTCCAGTTCCCAGGCCGCCCTGAAATCGTCGACCACGACGTGGACCGCCACCGTCGTGGGAACGGTGCCGGATTGGCTCAGCGTGCGGGCCCGGACGGTCGAAGCCGGGCGCTTCTTCTCCGCCGACGAGGTGACCAGGTCGGCCGCTGTGGCGGTGGTCGGCTCCACCACCGCCAGCGAGCTGTTCGACACCGGCTCCCCGGTCGGGCAGAACATCACGGTGGGCGGTCAGCCGTTCACGGTGATCGGCGTCCTGGCGTCGGCGGGTTCGTCACTGTCGTCCAATGAGGACGACACGGTCGTGGTGCCGAGCACCACCTTCGCGGCCCGGCTCTCCACCTCCGACAACGCCACCAGCGTCTCGTCCATCTATGTGCAGGCCACGGACGCCGGGAGCTTGTCGGCCGCCTACCAGGAGGTGAAGACCGCCCTGCTGAGCGCGCACGGGGTCACTGCCACCACCGCCGACTTCACGGTCAACACCCAGGCCGCACTGGTCCAGGCGGCGACCTCCATGACCGGGGTCCTGACGGCCCTGCTGGGTGGGATCGCCGCCATTTCGCTGCTGGTCGGCGGCATCGGCGTGATGAACATCATGCTGGTGTCGGTCAGTGAACGGGTGCGTGAGATCGGCCTCCGCAAGGCGCTCGGCGCCACCCCCAGCGTGATCCGTCGCCAGTTCCTGGTGGAGGCCGGCATTCTCGGGATGCTGGGCGGCCTGCTGGGGATCGGTCTGGGTTTCCTCGGCTCGGCGATCCTGAGCCCGGTGCTGAGTATCACGGTGGAGATCTCCTGGGTGGTGACCCTGCTGGCACTGACCGTGTCGCTCGCCATCGGCCTGGTCGCCGGGGTCTACCCCGCCACGCGGGCAGCCAAGCTCGCCCCGATCGATGCCCTGAGGAGCGAATGATGACGAACCCGGCGGAAACCGAAGCAGTCGTGACCAGCCTTCAGCGCAGGTCGGCGGGAGCAGCTGCAGGCGGTCTTCGAAGGCGGATCCGCTGGCTGGCGATCGCGGGGGTGAGCCTGGCGACCGTCGCAGCCATCGGGACGGCGTGGGCCACGAGCTCGTCGGCGGCGTCCGGTCGGTTCGTGACCGCGACCGCGGCAACCGGGACGGTCACCCAGAGCTTCCTGACCACCGGGGTCGTCAGCCGCACCAACAATGTGGCGGCGACCTTCGCTGTCGACGGGACGCTTCAGCAGGTGGAGGTGGCGATCGGCGACACGGTGACGCAAGGTCAGGTGCTGGCCACGTTGGACACCACGGCTTTGAAGCTGGCGCTGTTGAACGCGGAGACCAACCAGGCCCAGGCCAAGGCCACGCTCTATGCCGCCCAACACCCCGCCACCAGCAGCTCGTCCTCGGCAAGGGCCGGAGCGTCAGCCGCAACACCGTCTGGCAGTTCCGCGGCGGCAGGGGCAGCTGGAGGTGCCAACACCGGTTCGACGGGCACGTCGGGCACCGGGACGTCGGGGACTCCGACGACCGGGACGGGCGTGTCCGCGGCGGACACCAAGCAACTGCTGGCGGCGATGGCGGCGGTGAACGTCGCGAGTGCCGCGTGGAGCAGCTCCGACGCCACCAAACCCACGACCTGCGACGAGATCTACGCTGCCCTGCTGATGGCCAACGTCACTGACCCGACCACCGCCGGGACGGACACTGCCGTGACCGATGCCAGCAGCGCCACCGGAGCCTCGGGCGAAGCCAGCACCGCGAGGGCAGGCACGTCCGACGCCAGTAGCACCGCGAGGGCAGGCACGTCCGACGCCAGTAGCACCGCTGGCAGCAGCTCCAGCAGGGCCTCGAGCGCCGACCCCACAGTCGACCCGACCGCAGCTCCGACGCCGACCACGACCTCAGACAGTGCGGGCGTCGCAGACGACGCCGCCACGCATTCGGCTGCGACGGAGTCCGCCGTCCCCAGCGAGGCTGCCGAGGAGGACCCCACGCAATTGGCAGCCTTCACCGTCGACGACATCACCGTTGAGCAGATCAAAGCCTGCGGTGAGGCTCGAACCGCGCTGTCGACCGCGAACGCTGTGCTCGCTGACTACTACAACCAGCTGGTGACCACCGGCACCATCGTCACCCCGGATGAGTCTCCAGCCGCCACCCCCACCCCGAGCGCCTCGGCCAGCGGCCCGTCGGGCACATCAGGATCGGCATCGTCAGCCTCCTCGGGGTCCTCCCCGGCCGCTTCCGCGTCGTCGGCCGCTTCGGTCTCGGCCCGAGCGGTGGCCGCCGCTTCGGCCGAGGTGTTGTCGGCAGAGCAAGACGTGGCGACCGCCGAGTCGAACCTGGAGAACGCCGAACTCCTGGCTCCGCTCGACGGGACGGTGGGTGCCCTCAGCCTCGCCAACGGCGGCAGTTCATCAGGCGGCTCCGTCACGATCGTCGGCGAAGGCACCGCCGTGGCGAGTATCGAGGTGCCGCTGGCGACTCGTACCCTTCTCAAGCAGGGCATGGCCACCGAGGTCACTCCCGCCGGAGCGAGCGCCGCCCTGGCCGGCACGATCACCGGGATCAGCATCCTGCAGACGCCCGGGACCAGCGGGGACTCTCCCACCTACACCACCGTCGTGGTGGTGAAAGATCCCGACCAGCTGCTCAACGCTGGCGCCAAGGCCTCGGTGTCGATCGCGGTAAGGACGGCGAGTGACGTCGTAGTCGTCCCCGCCTCGGCGGTGACGCCCACCGGGGACGGCGCCGGCACCGTCCAGGTAGTCGCCAGCGCGTTCGACGACACCGCCCAGACGATCCAGGTCACCACGGGAGCCGTGGGCGGCGGACGAGTCGAGGTCGCCACTGGACTGACCGCCGGTCAGCTGGTCGTCCTGGCTGACCGGACGGCGGCGATCCCGTCCAACACCACGCAGCGGCGCACGACCACCTCCGCCGGGTCGACGGCACGCTGACAAGACGCCAGTGGGGCCCCCACGCCTGGCGCGGGGCCCCACTGGTTGGCTGACGCAGTGCCGCTTCGCGCCCAGCGGCGCGTAGCTCACAGGCTGGGCAGCGACGTGCGCAGTTCCCACTCGGAGACGTGACCGCGGTACGAGTTGTATTCCGCCTTCTTGTTACGCAGGAAGAACTCGAAGACATGCTCGCCCAGGGCGTCCGCGACGAGTTGGGAACTCTCCATCACGTCGATCGCGTTGCCGAGGCTACGCGGCAGTGGCTTGATGCCGAGGGACTGGCGCTGCCGGTCGGTCAACGACCAGACGTCGTCCTCGGCCCCCTCGGGCAACTCGTACTCGTTCTCGATGCCGGCCAGGCCGGCGGCGAGCACCATCGCGTAGGCGAGGTACGGATTGGCCGCAGAATCGATGGAGCGCAACTCGACCCGCGCCGACGCCCCCTTGCCGGGCTTGTACATCGGGACGCGCACCAGCGCCGAGCGGTTGTTCTGGCCCCAGCAGATGTAACTGGGCGCCTCCGCACCCGCGATCAGCCGCTTGTACGAGTTCACCCACGGATTCGTCACCGCGGTGATCTCCGCAGCGTGGCGTAGCAGCCCTGCGATGAACTGACGGGCAATCCGCGACAAGTTGTACTCGGCGCTCGCGTCGTAGAAAGCGTTGGTGTCGCCCTCGAACAGCGACACGTGGGTGTGCATGCCCGAGCCGGGATGGTTCTCCAGCGGCTTGGGCATGAAGGAGGCGAACATGTTCTGCATGACCGCGACCTCCTTGATCACCACTCGGAAGGTCATGATGTTGTCGGCCATGGTGAGCGCATCCGCGTAGCGCAGGTCGATCTCCTGCTGGCCCGGGCCGCCCTCGTGGTGGCTGAACTCGACCGAAATGCCCATCTGCTCGAGAAGGGTGATCGCCTGACGCCGGAAATCCGCCCCCGGGGAGGTCGTGGTGTGGTCGAAGTACCCGCTCTGGTCGGCCGGAATCGGCGCCTGACCAGGCACGATGGGTTGCTTGAAGAGATAGAACTCGATCTCGGGGTGGGTGTAGAACGTGAAGCCCATGTCACTCGCCTTGCGCAACGCCCGCTTCAACACGTAACGCGGGTCGGCGAAAGACGGTGAGCCGTCGGGCAACCGGATGTCGCAGAACATCCGGCCGGTGCCCTGGGTTGCGCCGCGCCAGGGCAAGAGCTGGAACGAGGACGGGTCGGGGTGCGCCACCATGTCCGATTCGAAGACGCGGGCGAAGCCCTGAATGGCCGACCCGTCGAACCCGATTCCTTCGCTGAACGCGCCTTCGAGTTCGGCGGGGGCGATGGCGACGGACTTCAGGAACCCCAGAACGTCGGTGAACCAGAGCCGGACGAAGCGAACGTCACGTTCCTCCATCGTCCGAAGCACGAATTCGGTCTGCTTATCCATGCTGCCCAGTCTGCCGCCGCCCGTGTTTCAGTGGCGTTACAGGCGCAGGGTGTGTCCAGGACTCCCCTGCGATCAGTGCCGGAACGGCCCCCAACCTTCGGAATCGTCGGGCTCTTCCTCCTCTGGGTCGACGAAGCGCGGATCGTGTTCCCACTCCTGGTTGCGTTCCTGGGCACGCTCGAGAGCGTCCGAAGCTTCGGCCAAGGTCGCGTAAGGACCGAGCCGCGAGGCACTGGGACAGGCCTCGTACGGCTCGACTGCCGCATGATCGAGGCAGTAGTACCACTCACCTTGTGCCATGACGCCCCCTCAGATCGGACCCTCCCTCGACACTATGATCGCAACCGTGACTGCGATCAAGCCCTTTCCGGTTTCCCCTCGGCTCCCCGTCCCGGCCGACATCGAACGGCCTGGCTATGTCGATCAGACACGTCCGGAACGCTACGTCGGCTCGCACGTCCAGAGCGCGGAGACCATCGAGAAGATGCGGATCGCCGGCCGGATCGCGGCCCGGGCGATGCGGGCCGGGGCCGCGGTGATCGCCCCGGGCGTGACCACCGACGCCATCGACAAGGTGGTGCATGAGTACATCTGCGATCACGGCGGCTACCCCTCGACGCTCGGCTACCGGGGCTTCCCCAAGTCGTGCTGCACCTCGGTGAACGAGGTGATCTGCCATGGGATCCCCGACTCTCGACCGTTGCAGGAGGGTGACCTGGTGAAGATCGATGTCACCGCCTTCATCGGCGGGGTGCACGGCGACAACTGCGCGACCTACTTCTGCGGCGAGGTTGACGAGGAATCCCGGCTGCTCGCCGAACGGACCGAGCAGGCCATGAACCGGGCCATCCGCGCAATCCGTCCAGGACGTCAGGTGAACGTCATCGGCCGGGTCATCGAGGCCTACGCCAAGCGATTCGGCTACGGCGTCATCCGCGACTACACCGGGCACGGGGTGCATTCCGCCTTCCACTCCGGGCTAGTGATCCCCCACTATGACGAGCCGGCAGCCGACACGGTGATCGAGGTCGGGATGACGTTCACCATCGAACCGATGCTGGCCCTCGGCGACCAGCGCTCGCACGTCTGGGACGACGATTGGACGGTCGTCACCAACGACGGCAGCCGGGTCGCCCAATTCGAGCAGTCGCTGGCAGTGACCCCTGACGGCGCCGAGATCCTCACCGCGCCGTAGCGGCCGCCGGTTCTGTCGCGGCGATGCTCCGGCACGCCGTCACGGCGAAACGTCCATCCCGGTCGATTCGCCGCAGCAGCTGTCCCAGCGCCTGCGCCAGCGGCTCGGCAAGACTGGGCTCGACGCAGTCCACGACCAAGTCGCGCAGCACCGCATCGATCGCGTCCTGCGAGGTGGCGACGTGTTCGGCTCCTGCCGTCGTCAAGACGGCGTTGGTGGCGCGGGCATCGGCGGGACACTGCTGACGGACGACCAGCCCGCGTTCCTCGAGCCGGGAGACCACGCGGGACAGCCGCGGCAGGGTCGCGTTGGTCTGCGAAGCCAGCACAGTCATCCGCAAGGTGTGCCGCTCGGCGCTCACCAGCGCTGCGAGCACGCCATTGGCGAAGGCGTTCAGGCCGGTGACCGCGGTCAGCCGGGCGTCCAGGGCGGCAGGGAGCAACTCCAGGACGGCGCTGACGCGATCGAGCAGGACGCGTTCGGATGGGCTGAACATGTCACCATGCTAGCGAACAGTTGCACCTACAAGCTTGCATCGGAAACTATTCTTCGGTAAGGTGATAAAAGATTCAATCAATCGCGATCACAGGAGCACGACATGGCCAGCATCACCATCTTCGGCGACGGGAACATGGGCACCGCCATCGGGGGCATCGCCACCACCGCCGGCGCAACCGTCCAGACGATCACCACCGTGACGCCCCCCGCCACGATCGAAGGCGACATCGTCGTCCTCGCCGTTCCCTACCCTTCGCTGGCCAGCATCGCCGCCAGCTACGGCCCGCAACTGGCCGGAAAGGTTGTCGTGGACATCACCAATCCGCTCGACTTCCAGACCTTGGACGCCCTCACCGTCCCCCTCGGCAGTTCGGCCGCGGCCGAACTGGCCGCACTACTTCCCGAAGCGAAGGTACTCAAGGCCTTCAACACCACCTTCGCTGCCACCCTGGCCACGGGCGTCGTCGGCGGGCTGCCCACCACGGTCCTGGTGGCCGGCGATGATGCCGAGGCCAAGCAGGCGCTGATTGGCCTGGTCAAGGCCGGCGGGCTCGACGCGCTCGATGCCGGTTCCCTGAAGCGTGCCCACGAGCTCGAGGCCCTCGGCTTCCTGCAGCTCACGCTCGCGATCGCCGGAACGGTGCCGTGGACGGGTGGCTTCGCCGTAGCCAAGTGAACCTACGTGTGACGCGGCGGTGGCGGGCCTTGGATCCATGGGGGGCACGCCACCGTCGAGACACTGCGACCGACGAGGCAGGATTGGGGTAGGGACGAGTCGGTCTGTAAGCCGGATTCTGTGACTCCCGAGGGAGCCAGTGATCATCCATCTGCGACGGTTGTCACCAACCGCCTTCGCCGTTCCCGGCATGCGACCTACCCGGGCGCCTCGCGCGAGCAGCGCTCAAACGGCGTCCGCGGGCCCGGAGGCCCTTCTTGGTCTTGCTCCAGGTGGGGTTTGCCGAGCCACCCCAGTCACCTGGGGTGCTGGTGGTCTCTTACACCGCCGTTTCACCCTTACCCCGTCGCCGGGGCGGTCTGTTCTCTGTGGCACTTTCCCGCGGGTCACCCCGGGTGGGCGTTACCCACCACCTTGCTCTGTGGAGTCCGGACTTTCCTCGACTTGCGCCGCGATCACCCGACCGACTCGTCCGTGTCCCAGGGTAGCCCGAACGTGGGCTCAGGTCAGTTGGGCAGGATTCGGAATTCGACCTTGCCGGCGAGTAGGTCGGCCGACACCAAGGTCGCCGCCACCTGGGCACCGAGCACGAGGCGGTCCCCCTTCACCCTGCCCTCCACCGCCGGCTCCACCAACTGCAGGACACCGTAGTCATCCTCCGGCTCGACCTCGAGCACCGTGCCGGTGAAGGTCTGGCCGAGTTTCGGCGCCAGCAGCATCGCCTCCACCAGGTCGATCGTCCCGCGCTCGTACTTCTTGGCGCGGCGTCCGGAGGCGTCCATCAGCCCCGGCAACTCCGGCAGCGCGGCGGCCACCCAGTCGGGCACCTGCTGCCCGGCGCAGATCGCCAGGCAGGTCTCGCCGGTGTAGCGGTCGACCAGCCTCCGCAACGGGGCCGTGGCGTGGGCGTAGGGGGCGCCGATGGCGGCATGCAGCGGCTGCTCGGGAGGCGTGCCGGAGAAGGCCTGGTAGCCAGCACCGCGGAACAGCAGCGTGCACGCGTTGAGCATCGCCGCATGGGCAGAGACGGCAGGATCCAGCCTCCGCACGAACTCGGGGTAGGCCAATGACTGCGGCCAGCTGATGCCGAGCGCGCCCGCGGTGCGTCGCAGCTTCGCCAGCGAGCCGTCGCGTGCCGGAGGCAGGGTGCGCAGGATCCCCACCCCGGCGGTCAACATCAGGTCGGCAGCTGCCATGCCGGTGGCCAGCGAGAGCTGGGCGTTCCAGTCTTCCACCGCCAGCGGGGCGCGGAACTCCAACTTCCAGGCGTGCTCGGTGGCGGTGATCTCCTGCTCGGGCACACGTAGGCTGGCCCCGCCACGCTCCGCCTCCAGCGCCAGTCGCATCATCCCGATCGTGCGCAGCAGTTCGAGTTGATCGCCGCCGCGGCCGGCGTCCAACGCGGCTTGGGCAGCGGCGTAGCTGAGCTGGGCGCGGCTGCGCACCAGGCCGCGTTCCACCCGGGTGCCGGCAGTCTGTCCTGACTCGTCCAGTTGGAGCTCCCAGATCAGGGCGGGGCGCACCTGGCCGGGCAGCAGGCTGGCGGCCCCCTCCGACAGCACCGTCGGGTGGAGCGGGGTCCGGGAGGTGGGCGCATAGAGGGTCTCGCCCCGCCGTTGCGCCTCGGCATCGACCAGCCCCCCAGGGGTGACGAAGGCGGCCACGTCGGCGATCGCGTAGCGCAGCAAATAGCCCGAGCCCGAACGTGAGAGGTGAAAGGCCTGGTCGAGGTCGGTGGCGCCCTCGGGGTCGATGGTGACGAACGCGATGTCGGTGCGGTCCCTGGAAGCCCCGACGGGGATGGCGGTCACCCGTTCCGCCTCGGCCACCACGCCAGCCGGGAACTCGCCCGGCACACCGAGTGAATCCCTGAGGCGCCGCAACCCCTCACGCAGGGCGGGCGGCTCGGAGACTTTGAGGGAGACGTAACGCGCGGGCATGGGCATCCTTCCCAATCGGGCTAGGCCGACAGCAGCGACCGAGCCCAGCCTAGAACCGTCGACGCCCGCGTCGGCTAGCCTCGCGGGACGGGATCACCGTCCAAGGCCCGGTTGACCAGCGCATCGGCGGCCTTGTTCTCGGCGCGCGGCACCCACGTCCACCGGACCGTCGGCGGGCGCAGCGACTGGGCCTTCAGCGCCAGCGGCTTCATGGCGGGGTGCTTCACCCGCCACCGTCCGGCCATCTGCTCGATGACCAGCTTGGAGTCCATCCGGACCTCCAGTTCGCTGGCGGGGTCGATCGCTCGGGCCATCTCGAGTCCGGCGATCAGGGCCGAGTACTCGGCGACGTTGTTCGAGGCGATCCCGAGCGCCCGCCCCTCGCAGTTCAGCACCTCGTTGGTGTCGGCGTCGTAGACCAGGGCGCCGTAGGCGGCCGGCCCGGGGTTGCCGCGCGAACCCCCGTCCGCCCGGACAATCAGCCGGCGAGGAGGGGCTGCGGTGACTGGTTCAGGCGCCTCAGCGTCGAAGAAGGAGGGTCCGAGCTGCGGCAGCCGTGGCGGACGGGCCATCAGGCGCCGACAGTGCGCACCAGGATGCACTCACATTCCTCGCAGCGCACCACCTCATCATCTGGGGCGGCGGCGAACCCTGCCATCGCGGTAGCGGTGACCACAAGCTGGCAGCCACCACAACGCCGTCCGTCGAGGGGGGCAGCGCCGCGCCCGCCACCGCGGTTGGCGATCCGCCGATACAGGGCGACGAGATCGGCGGGCAGTGTCGCCACGGCGGCCTTCTGCTTTGCGTGCTGCTCGGCCAACTGGGCGTCGATGTCGGCCACCAGCGCATCACGGGAGGCAATCAGGGCACGCAGCGAGTGCTCGCCCTCGGTGCGTTCCTGCTGCAGGCTGTCGCGCATCCCAGTGGCGGCCTCCAGCCTCTCCATCACCTCGAGTTGGATGTCTTCAAGATCGCCGATGCGGCGCAACAGGTGTTCGATCTCGCCGATCAGCGCGTTCAGCTGCTTGGGATCGCTGACGCCCCCGTCGTCGAGCCGGCGCTGGTCGCGAGCCCGCCGCTCCTTGACCGGGACCAGGTCGGCCTCGGCCTTGTCGAGTTCGGCTTCGAGGTCGCTGACGAGGGTGCGTGCGGCCACCAGTGACTCCCCCAGCGCGGCCCGCTGCTTGTGGCCCTCGAGGATCAGGGCACGCTCGGGCAGCGAGCGGCGACGGTGTTCCAGCTGGGCGATGGTGGTATCGATCGCCTGCAGATCGAGCAATCCTCGCTGTGCCGCTGCGGGAGCCTTCATCGCGCCTCCTGATGTTGTGGTCACCGACTCTAGCCGGATTAGCATCAGGACATGACCGAGCAGCGGGCCGAGCCCCTCGACCTCCCGAATCGACAAACCCCGTTCTCGCAGCCGTTCCGCGAGTTCATTCCACTGGGGTGGGCGCCCTATTCCGAAACTCCTCCCAACGCGCTTCCCGCCGCAGCCTGGACGCCGCGGCGCCGCGCCGCGATCGCGGCAGCCTTTCCCGGGGAACGCCTGGTGATCCCGGCTGGTGAGCTGAAACCACGCGCGAACGACACCGACCACCGGTTCCGCCCACACTCGGCCTTCGCCCACCTGACCGGCTTGGGGAGCGACCGGGAGCCCGGTGCCGTGTTGCTGCTGGAGCCGACGGATTCCGGTCACGAGGCGACGCTGTACTTCAAGCCGCGCGCGCCCCGCACCGATCCCGAGTTCTACGCCGACTCCCGCTACGGCGAGATGTGGGTGGGCACCAGGGAATCGCTGGCCGAGATGGCCGCCCTGACCGGCCTGTCCTGCGCGCCGAGCGCTGCCCTGGACACCGCCCTGTCGAAGAACCTCGATTCGGTGAAGGTCCGGATCGTGCGGACGGCGGACGAGACGCTCACCTCGACGCTGGACGGACTGCGCGCCCAGCATGCGGTGGATGTGGCTGCGGCGCGGCTGGCCGACCACGAGTTGCTGGTGGCCCTGTCGGAACTTCGGCTGGCCAAGGACGACTTCGAACTCGCCGAGCTGCGATCAGCCTGTTCAGCGACCGCGCTGGGCTTCGAGGCGGTGGTCGCCGACCTGCCCGAGGCCGTCCGTCGTGGCCGGGGTGAGCGCTGGGTCGAGGGGATCTTCGGACTACACGCGCGCCACCTGGGCAACGCGGTCGGCTACGACACGATCGCCGCTGGTGGCGATCACGCCAATACCTTGCACTGGATCCGCAACGACGGCGAACTGCGTCCCGGCGACCTGCTCCTGCTCGATGCCGGGGTCGAGGTCGAGTCGCTGTACACCGCCGACATCACCCGCACCCTGCCAGTGTCGGGACGGTTCTCGCCCCCGCAACGCCGGGTGTATGAGGCCGTGCTCGAGGCCCAACAGGCAGGCATCGACGCCGCCCGGCCGGGAGCGAAGTTCTCCGACGTTCACGCCGCGGCCATCGCGGTGATCGCGCGCCACCTCGAAGCGTGGGGCCTGCTGCCGGTGACAGCGGCCGAGTCGCTCGACCCCGCCACCGGAGGTCACCACCGGCGCTGGATGGTGCACGGCACGTCCCATCACCTCGGTCTGGACGTCCACGACTGCGCGCAGGCCCGGCAGGAGAACTACCGCGACGGGGTGCTGCGGGCGGGGATGGTGATCACGGTCGAGCCCGGGCTCTACTTCAAGAGCACCGACCTGCTGGTTCCCGACGAGCTGCGCGGCATCGGGATCCGCATTGAGGACGACATCGTGATCACCGAGTCCGGCGCCGAACTGCTGTCGGATCACCTACCTCGTGACCCCGACGCCGTCGAGGCCTGGATCGCCGACAGCTGGTCGCGTCCCCGCGGGAACTGATCGGCCGATCCCAGCCCTCCCCTGGCTCCTGGCCCGAGGCTGGGTCTGGGGGTGGGGGGGATTCCGCCGACGTCTGCGGACGTTACGGGCACCACGGCGTGAGAGGTTCTAGAGTTCTGGTCGTGACTGATCCCAAGCAGACCAAAGTCGTTCTCGACGAGTCTCAGATGCCGACCCACTGGTACAACGTCGTGGCCGATCTTCCGACTCCCCCGCCGCCGCCCCTGCACCCGGGGACCCACCAGCCGCTGGTGCCTGAGGACCTGGCGGCGCTGTTTCCGATGGGACTGATCGAGCAGGAGGCGTCCGCCGAGCGCTGGATCGAGATCCCGACTGAGGTCCACGACATCTACCGCCTGTGGCGGCCGTCCCCCTTCTACCGGGCACGGCGCCTCGAGAGGGCGCTCGGCACCACCGCGCGGATCTACTACAAGTACGAAGGCGCCTCGCCGGTCGGCAGTCACAAGACCAACTCAGCCGTCGCGCAGGCCTACTACAACAAGATCGCCGGCCGGACGCGGCTCACCACCGAGACCGGAGCCGGCCAGTGGGGCTCGGCGCTGGCTTTCGCCTGCCAGATCTTCGGCCTCCAGTGCGATGTCTGGCAGGTCCGCAGCTCGTATGAGGGCAAGCCCTACCGCCACGTGTTGATGGAGACCTTCGGCGCGACCGTCACCTCAAGCCCGTCCGAGCTGACCGAGGCCGGACGCGCCATGCGCCTCAAGTTCCCCGACACGACCGGTTCGCTCGGCATGGCGATCAGCGAAGCAGTCGAGGCCGCGGCCAAGGATCCCAACGCCAGCTACTCCCTGGGCAGCGTCCTGAACCACGTGATGCTGCACCAGACCGTGATCGGCCAGGAGGCCCTGAAGCAGCTGGAGCTGTTCGACGAGCGGCCTGCCGACTTCCTGTTCGCCTGCGCCGGGGGCGGCTCGAACCTGGCGGGGATCAGCTTCCCGTTCATCCGTGAGAACCTCGAGGGACGCTCGAACACGACGATCATCGCCTGTGAGCCGAAGGCCGCGCCGTCACTGACCGAAGGCGAGTACCGCTACGACTTCGGGGACACCGCCCACCTCACCCCGTTGCTGAAGATGTACACCCTCGGCAATGAGTTCGTGCCTGACCCCGTCCACGCCGGCGGACTGCGCTACCACGGCATGTCTCCTCTGGTCAGCCACTGCTACCACGAGGGCTTGATCGGGGCCATCTCGGTGAAGCAGCGTGAGGCTTTCGAGGCGGGAGTGATGTTCGCGAGGGCCGAAGGAATCGTCCCCGCCTCGGAGTCCAATCACGCGATCGCCGGTGCCGTGCGGCAGGCGCGCAAGGCGACGCAGGACGGCGAGTCCCCCGTGATCGTGATTGGAGTCTCCGGCTCCGGCCAGCTCGACCTGCCTGCCTACGCCGAGTTCCTGGCCGGGGAGATGGCCGACAGCTGAAGCAGGATGGCGACGCAACCGGGGTGGGGACGGATTCCCGCCCCGGTTCGCGCCTCCATAGCACGGCGGCGACATCGCGGCGGATCGTGACGCCAGTGGTGTTTGGCCAGCGGCGGACCTATTTCCCCAGCGGCGGACCTATTTCTGGGGTGGCGGACCTATTTCTGGGGTGGTGACTCCTCGCCGCTGATTGGCTCTGCGGCGGCAGGTGCAGCCGGGTCAGGTTGAGCTGCGCTGCGGGCGAACCCGTTCTGCGTCGGGGCCGACGGCTGCTGCGGGCCGGGCGGGGGGTACTGGCCGTAGCCCGACTGTCCGTAGCCCGACGGGGGCAGCTGGGGGTAGCCCGGCTGCGCCGGCGGTCCGTAACCCGGTTGGGAAGGCGGTCCATAACCCGGCTGGGAGGGCTGGCCGTAAACCGGCTGGAAGGAAGGCTGCGCCGGGCCCTGGGCCGACGGGTAGACCGCGGGGGCCTGTGCCCTGGGGTCGAACTGGGCCTGGCGAGTGCTGGGAAGCGCGGACAGCATGTCGCGCGCCTGGCCGGACACCTTGTGTTCGCTCAGGAGTTCGTACCGGGTCGCGATGGTCTGGGTGACGGAGGTGAAGTCGCGCTTGCCCTGGCTCATCCAGTAGCCGAGCGCCGCGAAGATGACCCCGATCAGGATGCCGATCAGCAGTGCCGAGACGAACAACACCATGAAGTTGGAGTTCGGCATGAAGATCCACATCAAGAAGGTCACCATCAGGCCCGTCGAGAGCCCACTCTGAACGCCTTGGCCAAGCACGGTCCCCCAGTTGCGACGCCCGAGGACTCGCTCCATGGAGCGCAGGTCAGTGCCCACGATGCACAGGTTCTCGACCGGAAAGTTCTTGTCGGCGAGGAAATCGACGGCCTGTTGGGCCTCGTCGTAGGTCGAGAAGATCCCCACGGACTGCGGGTATTCGAGGTTGAACAACTTGGACAACCTCGGTGTGGCTTGCGTCATCGGATTCCTTCCATTCCAGCTGCGGCGCCACGCGCCGCGATCGCCGCCGCCAGTTTGACCCCGGCCTCATCCACCATCTCGTCGTCCACCACGATCGCCCCGACCGCTCCCCCGGAGGTCGCTGTCGCCGCCGCGTAGGCCGCCATGATTCGCAGTGCCCGGTCGTAGTCAGCCTGCCGTGGCGAGTAGATCTGGTTTCCCGCCTCGACCTGGGCGGGGTGCAGCACCCACTTGCCGTCGTAACCGAGTGCCGCGCTCAGTTCGGCTGAGCGGCGGAAGCCCTCGACGTCCCGGATCGCCACGAACGGCCCGTCGATCGCCTGCAACCCGTAGGCGCGCGCTGCCACCAGGATCGACATCAGTACGTGATGAAAGGCATCTGCCGGGTAGCCGGCAGGCTGCGCCCCCACGTTGAGCCCGCCCATCCCAAGGCTTGCCATGAAATCTCCCGGCCCATACACCAGGCTCTGCAGCCGTGGGCTACTCGCGGCGATCTCGTTGACATGGAGCAGGCCGATGGCGTCCTCGATCTGAACCTCAAGCCCGATCCGACCCAGCGGCAGGCCTGCGGTGTGCTCCACTTGGGTGAGCAGCAGGTCGAGGGCGTGTACTTGGGCGGCTGACTGGGCCTTGGGCAACAGCAGCGCGTCGATCCGGGCGCCTGCTCCGGTCACTACCTCGATGACGTCGCCGTAGGTCCAAGGGCTTTCCCACCCGTTGACTCGGACGGTCACCAGCGGTGCGGCGAAACCCTCATCGCTGTTCAGGGCCGTGACAATCCGCTGCCGGGATTCCACCTTGACCGGGGGCGCCACGGCGTCCTCAAGGTCGAGGAACAGCGCGTCGACACCGAGCCCCCTGGACTTGGCGATGAACCGGTCCGAGGAACCGGGGACGGCCAGAACGGTGCGGCGGGTTGCAGTCACGCTCCCAGCCTAGGCCGTGGTGCCCCAACCCGGGAAAAGCCACAGCTGATCCACAGTTCGCACGGCCGTGGGGCCCGCCACGTCCCGGTCCCGCGCGGTCGGGTCGCCGCAGCGCGCCGCTGGCTCAGCCGATCGGGGT
>JBAVKY010000467.1:0-2036 GCA_049688555.1 Propionicimonas sp. | reverse complement strand
CCGCTTTGGCCCGCGCCCGCGCGGGTGGGCGGTTCACCCCGATCCACCAGCAGTTCTGGGACACCGCCCGCGCCGGGCATGGTGATGGTGGTGGGACCCGGGACCTGATAGGGGTGCTGCTGCTGCAGGGGGTGTCAAATGGAGTGTGTAAGTGGCGTGGCTCTGATCCCAGTCCCACGGGCTGGGGCGAGGAGCGAGCAGTATGTCTGTTATGCCAGCCAAGGAGTTGCAGCGGGAACCGTTGCTGTCCGATGAATTCCTCGATGAACTCATGGAAAGGGTGGCCAAGGGCAAGACCCAGTTGACCGGTGAGGGCGGGTTCATCCCAGGCCTGATCAAAGCTGTGCTGGAGCGTGGGATGCAGGCCGAGCTGGCCGAGCACCTGGGGTATGAGAAGGGTGACCGCGCCGGTTACGGCACCCCCAACAGCCGCAACGGGGCCACGTCCAAGACGGTGCGCAGCGAGGTCGGCCAGATCGAGTTGGACACCCCACGCGACCGGTTGGGCACCTTCGAGCCCAGGCTGGTCCCCAAGGGCGAGCGGACCCTGGGCGGCGGGCTGCCCGACATGATCATCTCCCTGTACGCCGGGGGAATGACGGTCCGCGACATCCAGTACCACCTGGCCCGGACCTTGGGCGTGGAGATCTCGCATGAGTCGGTGGCCAACATCACCGACGCGGTCCTTGACGAGGTGCTGGCCTGGCAGACCCGGCCACTGGACGAGGTCTACCCGATCGTGTATCTCGACGCGGTCGTGGTCAAGATCCGGGAGAACAACCAGGTCCGCAACAAGTCGGCCTACATCGTGATTGGGGTGGACCTCGACGGGGTCAAGAACGTGCTGGGGATCTGGGTGCAGAACACCGAGGGAGCCAAGTTCTGGGCCGGGGTCTGCGCCGAGCTGCGCAACCGTGGGGTACGCGACATCCTGATCGCCTGCTGTGATGGCCTCAAGGGTCTGCCAGAGGCCATCGAAGCTACCTGGCCCCACACCACGGTCCAGACCTGCACCGTGCACCTGATCCGGGCCTCCATGCGGTACGTGGCCTACAACGACCGCCGCGCCGTGGCCGCCGTGCTCAAGCCGATCTACCAGGCCGCCACCGTGGACCAAGCCGAGTCCGCGCTACTGGAGTTCGCCGAATCACCGCTGGGGATCAAGTACGCCTCGGCGGTCAAGACCTGGACCGACGCGTGGGAACGGTTCATCCCCTTCTTGGAGTTCCCAGCCGAGGTCCGAAGAGTCATCTACACGACCAACAGCATCGAGAGTGTGAACTACCAGATCCGCAAGATCATCAAGAACCGCGGCCACTTCCCCAACGACTCCGCCGCGGTCAAGCTGATCTGGCTAGCCACCCGCGACATCGAGGACAAAGCCGCCCGCAAACGCGCCAAAGGAAGAGGCAAACCAGAACCCGCACCCGACCCCATCAGCAAGATCAGATCCACCACCGTGCAAGGCTGGAAACGAGCCCTCAACCAACTCGCACTGGCCTACCCCGAGCGCATGCCAACCAACACCAACTAACCCAAAGCCAGCCCACCTACACAGAGAATTTGACAACCTCGTCCTGGCCGCGACCGGCACCGACACCCCGTCAGCGCGCACGTTGCAGCGGCACTTCGCCCGCCTTGAGCTGACCACCAGACCGGACGGGAAACCACCGCGGGTGTTCGGCCGGTTCGAGGCTGAGGCCCCCAACGTGCGGTGGACCGGGGATGCCCTGCACGGCCCCGTGGTTGCTGGGCGGAAGGTCTACCTGATGGCGTTCATCGATGATCATTCCCGGGCGTTCACCGGCTACCGGTGGGCCCACTCCGAGGACACCCTGGCGCTGCAAACCGCCCTACGCATAGGGCTTTCCGCCCGCGGCATCCCCGGCGAGGTCTATTTGGACAACGGTTCGGCGATGATCTCCAAGCAGCTGCTACGCGCTCGTGCCATGCTGGGGATCCGGCTGGTCCACTCCCGGCCGGGCCAGCCAGCCGGCCGCGGTAAAATCGAGCGGGCGTTCCGGACGGTGCGCGAG
>JBAVKY010000466.1:0-1509 GCA_049688555.1 Propionicimonas sp. | reverse complement strand
GCCCGCCGGCTGGTCGCCACCCCCCGGCGCGCACGCTGCGCCGGCTGTTCGCGAACCCACGTGATCCTTCCGGGCGAGCTGGTCCCGAGGCGGGCCGACAGCGCCGAGGTGATCGGGCAGGCGCTGGTCGACAAGGCACGCGGGGCTGGGTGGCGGACCATCGCGGCCCGGACCGGGAGCGCGCCGAGCACGGTGCGTCGGTGGCTGCGCTCGGCACGAGGCGCCCATGTCGACTGGCTGTTCCAGCGCGGCATCCAGACGGCCCTACGGCTGGATGGGGAGTCGGTCAGCGCGTGGACCCAGCCCCGGGACCCGCTGGTCGCTGCCCTGGACATCCTGCTGCGCGCCGCCGATGCCTACCGGCGGCGGTTCCACCCCGACCCGCTGTGGTCGCTGGTGAATGTGTTCACCGGCGGGTTCCTGCTAGCCCCGCCGCAACGCCGCTGACCGGCACCCGCAGGGCTTCCGCGCGCCCGAAATCGGCCGTCACCGTGCAGACCGACCCCGTCACCTCGCCGACCAGCCCGTCACCATGCCCGACCAACCCCCCGAGAACCATGCGCAAGCCAAACGACGCGATCATCGGCAAAGAGAGCGACGGACAACACCTGGCCCACCAACTGGTCAAGGACCCCTACGTCTTCGACTTCCTCACCCTCACCGAGCGGGCCGCCGAACGCGACCTCGAGGACGCCCTGATCGCCAACCTGCAGCGCTTCCTCCTCGAACTCGGACACGGTTTCGCGTTCGTCGCCCGCCAGTACCGGTTCACGGTGGCCGGCGACGACTTCGGCATCGACCTGCTGTTCTTCAACTACGTGCAGAACCGGTTCGTCGTCTTCGAGCTCAAGGTGGACAAGTTCCGCCCCTCGCACGCCGGCCAACTGGGCATGTACGTCGCCTGGGTCCAGCAGAACCTCGCCGGACCCTCCCACCGAGACACGATCGGCATCCTTGTCTGCGCAGACCGCAACGCCGCCGTCGTGCACTACGCCCTGGCCAGCGCCACCGCGCCGATGGCCGTGTCGACCTACACCTACGATCAACTACCCGTGCAGGAGCAGCAGTCCCTGCCCAGCGAGGCTGACCTCAGCACGATCATCGAACATCCCATCGTCCGAGGCCGGCAGATTCGCCTGGCCGAGGCCTACGCCGAACTCCGAGACACCCCCTACCCCGACCCGCAACAGTGAAATACTGACGCAGACGTTCTGGGATCTCGCGCAGCACGACCGAGAGACAACGTGGCGGCTCATTGGCGGATAGCACTTGTTGGTACGGCTAGTCCACGTGGGTGGTACTGCCTGTTCCGGGTAGTTGGTACTTCGGTGCGGATTGCTGTCTCCTTGGCGGTTCGGCGGCACGTCTGTGTCGCCGTTCCACGTCTGGAGGAGGCAGTGTGGCCGACTATCGCAAGATCATGATTCTGGTGCTCGAGGGGCGCAGCTACGGCGAGATCGTCGAGACCGTGGGGTGCTCCCGGCGGGACGTCTCGGTGGTGAAGAAGAC
>JBAVKY010000465.1:0-12868 GCA_049688555.1 Propionicimonas sp. | reverse complement strand
GCGGTCCCAGCCAGCGACGAACCCCGTTGTCACGACGGACTTCGCGGGCTGACACGTGGTCGGCCTGCCACCAGATCGCCGCCAATCCGCCGGCCGCCAGCACCCCCGCCAGCAGCAGCGAAGGGTCGAGCCCCCACCCGCTGCCCTGCACGATCCACAACAGCCCGCCGCCGAGCAGCGACAAGGCCCCCAGCACTGCCCACTCCACCGGTCTCAGGGCCACCGGCGCAGTGGAACGCATCCCGGTGCGGGACGCGGCTTCGATGCCTGGTGCCGCCCGATGGGCACCGGCCCGGGGCATCACCAGCCACAACACCAGGTACAAGCCCACTCCGATCAGGCGCGTGGTCGCCAACACAACGAACAGGACGCGTAGCACCAGCACCGACCATCCCAGGTGGTCTGCCAGTCCGGCGCACACCCCACCGAGCCAGGCAGCGTTCAACGGGCGGCTTGAGCGGGGCGATTCGGTCTGCATGGCAGCTCAAGCTTCACACAGGTGGCAAGCCCGCCCGTTCGGCGGACCGCTGCGGGCTCGGCTCGTACCGGGGCGTCAACTGTCGAGCGCCCCCGTGCGGGCCACCGACTCGTACCACAGCGCGCTGGCCTTGGGCGTGCGGCGCAGCGCCTCGTCCACGGCGACGATGCCGAACCGCTTGTCGAAGCCGAAGGCCCACTCGAAGTTGTCGATCAGCGACCACAGCAGGTAGCCGCGGACGTCCGCACCGGCTGCCATGGCGGCGTGAACCGCAGCCAGGTGATCTCGCACGTAGGCGATTCGGTCCTGGTCGTCCACCCGGCCGGCGACGACGGTGGTGTCGGGGAAGGCCGCACCATTCTCGGTGATCACCAGCGCCGCTCCCGCCGGCCCGGTGTAGTCGCGGTGCAGCCACAGCAGAAGTTGCTCGAGTCCGGAGGGGTCGATGTCCCAGCCCATGTCCGTGCTGGGAAGTCCCCGGTCCACGCCGACGGCGTTGGGAGCCGTGACGTGCGGCGTGCCCAACTTGCGCCCGCGGACCACTGGCGGGAACACGTCCTCTCCCACGCGGGCCGCACGATAGGCGGCGGTCGTGTAGTAGTTGACCCCCAGCACGTCGATCGGGGTGGCGATGGCGGCGAGGTCGCCGTCCTGGACGAGGTCCTCGCTCCACCACGGCGCGAGATCGGCGACCACGTCCGCTGGGTACGCCCCGGCGAACAGGGGGTGCACGAACAACCGGTTGGCTGTGCCGTTGATGCGCCTGACCACGTCGAGATCTGCGGGAACGTTGGAAGCCGCGATGGCGGGCGTGAAGTTCAACGTGATGCCCAGCGTGGCTGCGGGGTCACGCTCGCGCAGGGCCGCCGTCGCCTTCCCATGGGCCAGCAGCAGGTGGTGGACGGCCCGGACGGCCTCGGCCGGGTCGGTGTGCCCTGGCGCATGCTCTCCCCCGGCGTAGCTGAGGAACGACGAGCACCACGGCTCGTTCAGGGTGGTCCAGTTGCGGACCCGGTCGCCCAGCCGGTCGTGGACCGCCAGGGAGTAGTCGACGAACCGCTCCGCGGTGTCCCGGTTGGTCCACCCACCGGTCAGCGCAGCCGGCAGGTCCCAGTGATAGAGGGTCAGCCAGGGAGCGATCCCGGCGGCCAGCAGTTCGTCCACCAACCGCGAATAGAAGTCCATCCCGGCGGGGTTGATCCGATCCCCGTCCAGGACGCGCGGCCAGCACACCGAGAACCGGTAGGTGTTGAGCCCGAGGCCAGCCATCAGGGCGACGTCCTCGGCGTAGCGGTGGTAGTGGTCGACGCCCGCCTTGCCGTCCTCACCGCCGGCGATCGCACCCTCGACCTCACAGAAGGTGTCCCAGATGGAGGGCCGGCGGCCGTCCTCGGCCGTGGCGCCTTCGATCTGGTATGCGGAGGTGGCCGTACCCCACAGAAAACCGGGAGGAAACGAGATCGAGGTCATCCTTGACAGCTCCTTGAGTGATGCGGGCACCGGGTGGCGTCCATCGAGGCGAACAGCACTAACACTGGCACGAGTTTCTGCCGTTGGTCAGGTGGTTTTCGTGGCCGGGTTCGGGTTCGGTCGACGGCGACCGCTGGGAACGCGGGGGGGCTCAGGGTTGTCCCGCATGGTGGAGCCGACGTGGGCGACGAAGAATGGACGCATGAGCTTGCCCGTCCGACGCACCCGCGATCACGCGATGATCGCCGGCGTCTGCGCTGGGCTGGCCAGTAGGTGGAACGTCGATGCCAACTTGCTGCGCATCGCCGTCGCGATCCTCGCCCTCGGCTCGGGGTTGGGCGTGATCCTGTATGGCGCCGCCTACCTGTTGATTCCGGTCGAAGGCTCGACGCAGGCCCCCGCACGACGTCTGCTGCCGTTCACCCGCGACTGGCCCGATTCGGTCCTGGTGGCGGCCACTGCCGCCGCCGGAGCGATCCTGTTCGGCCTCTTGGGGGGCTGGTCGGGCATCGGGTTCTTCCCGATCCTGGCGATCGCTGCTGTCTGGTACTTCGGCGTCTTCCGTCCGCGCTCCCACACGCACACGCCTTCGGCCCCCGAAACAACTCCCTACGAGCGTGCCGCGGAGGCCTGGCGGCTGCGACTGCTTGAGCACCAGACGCGGGGGGCGACGTCAGTGGGCGCTGATGGGAACACCGAGCCTGCGCTGGCAGCCCCGCCCCTGGCGGCCGGTCCGGACGCCGGACTGCGGTTCTTCGGCGACCCGGTCGTCGAATCCGGCGGCGTCATCACGGCGGCGTCACCGGTCCCTCCCCGGCGTCGGCTGAGCCTGTGGTGGCTGGCTGGCGCGCTGATCACCGTGGGGGCGAGCATCGTGGGGATCTTGGCGAGCCTTGGGATCGGCGCCGGCCTGCTGCCCTACCTGGCGGTGGTGCTGCTGGGTCTTGGCGCCACGCTCGTCGTGGCCACCCGTCGCGGCCGCCCCCGGTTCATGCTCGCTGCGGCCGCCGCGACAATCCTGGCGACCGTGGCGGGCCTGGCGTTCGGCGGCGTGGGCATTTCGCTGCCCAGCAGGAACATCGTGGTCTCGAGCGAGGCCGAACTGCCAGCCCGAATCGAGTCCGACCTCAGTGACCTGACGATCGACCTCACCCGCCTGGACACCTTGAGCGGCGACCGGACCACGACGATCGACCTCTCCACCGGCTCACTGCAAGTGATGTTGCCCAAGGCGGTGAACACCGAAGTAAGTTGGCAGGTGAAGGCCGGAAGGTTCCACGGGGTCGGTGCCGACCACGCCGGTGTGGACTTGGTGGGGGTGGAGACCCACACCCCGCAACTCGGTGGGCCCACCCTGCGGCTTCGGGTCACGGTCGAGGCCGGGAACCTGGAGGTGACCGGATGAGACGCGACATCGCAGCCTTCGGCGTCGGCACGCTCGCCATCGCCATCGGCGTCGCCACCCTTTGGGCGGTCTACGCCCAGGTCAGCTGGATCTGGCTGAGCCGCCTGACCCCCGTCGTTCTGATCGGCATCGCCGTCGGCATGCTGCTGCTGTCGGTCAGGCGTCCGTCCTGACTTCTCGGAAAGGAAGAACCATGAACACACCACTCACCCGTTCCGCCTCGGACAAGTTCATCGGAGGCGTCTGCGGTGGCCTCGCCCGGTCCCTCGGGATGGACTCCGGCCTCGTCCGGATCATTGTCGTCCTGATCGCCCTGTTCACCCAGATCGGCTGGGCGGCCTACCTCGTCATGTGGGCCGTACTGCCACTCGAGCCGGGCGGTCCCACTGGTGTCGACGAGGCGAAGAAGCTCTTCACCTCAGGCTCCAGCAAGATCCACAACAGCGACGACCTGCGCTGATCTACGACAGCCCGGAGGCTGCGCGGGGACGGGCCTTGGCCGCAACGCAACTCCGCGTCGCTGTCAGGCGACTCGCCGGAAGGTGTCGGATCGCTGATGAAACGGCTCTAGTACCCGGCGAGCGTCATTCCCACTCGATGGTGCCCGGCGGCTTGCTGGTGATGTCCAGCACGACCCGGTTCACCTCTGGTACCTCGTTGGTGATGCGGGTGCTGATCAGCTCCAGCAGGTCATAGGGCAGTCGACCCCAGTCGGCGGTCATCGCGTCCTCGCTGGTGACCGGCCGCAGCACGATGGGGTGGCCGTAGCTGCGTCCGTCCCCTTGCACTCCGACGGAACGGACGTCAGCCAAGAGCACCACCGGGAACTGCCAGATCGTCGAATCCAGCCCGGCGCGGGTCGTCTCTTCCCGCACGATCGCGTCGGCGGCGCGCAGGATCCGCAGCCGTTCGGCGTCCACGGCACCCACGATCCGGATGGCGAGGCCGGGGCCCGGGAAGGGGTGCCGGTCAACGATCAGCGACGGCAGGCCCAGCTGTCTGCCGACCTCCCGGACTTCGTCCTTGAACAGGGTGCGCAGCGGTTCGACCAGTTCGAACTCCAGGTCGTCGGGCAGGCCGCCGACGTTGTGGTGACTCTTGATGTTGGCGGCGCCCTCTCCGCCACCGGATTCCACCACGTCCGGGTACAGCGTTCCCTGGACCAGGAACGATACGTCGGCGCCCTCGGGAGCCTCCGCGATCACCTCCGCCTGGGCCCCTTCGAAGACCCTGATGAACTCCCGGCCGATGATCTTGCGTTTGGTCTCGGGATCGCTCACCCCGGACAGGAAGCCCAAGAACTGCTCGGACGCTTCGACGACCTTCAGTGTGGCGCCGGTTGCCGCCACGAAGTCTTGCTCGACCTGCTCTGCCTCGCCGGCCCGCAGCAGCCCGTGATCGACGAAGACGCAGGTCAGCTGATCCCCGATCGCGCGCTGCACGAGCGCGGCCGCGACCGCCGAGTCGACTCCCCCGGACAGCCCGCAGATCACCCGCGACCGCCCCACTTGCGCCTTCACCCGAGCCACCTGCTCTTCGACGATGTTGACGCTTGTCCAGGTCGGACGGCAGCCGGCGATGTCCAGCAGGAAGTGCTCGAGCACCTGCTGCCCGTATTCGGAGTGCAGCACCTCGGGGTGCCACTGGACGCCTGCCAGGCGGCGCTGCGCGTGCTCGAAAGCCGCCACGGTCGCGCGGGGGGAATGGGCGTTGACGGTGAAGCCTGGAGGAGCCGCCACGACTTCGTCACCATGCGACATCCAGGAGGTCAGGGTGGCGGGCAGCCCGCGTAGCAGGTGGCCCGGTTCGTCGACGGTGACAGCGGTCCGACCGTACTCGCGCTGCCCCGTGCGAGCCACCGTGCCGCCCAGGGCCTGCGCCATCGCCATGAATCCGTAACAGATTCCGAAGACCGGTACCCCGGCCTGCAACAGGGCCACATCAAGCTGGGGGGCACCTGGTTCGTAGACCGAACTGGGCCCACCGGAAAGCACGACCGCCGCTGGCCGTTTCGCCAGGATGCCGGCGACAGTCACGGTGTGGGGCACGATCTCGGAGTAGACCTTCGCCTCGCGGACCCGCCGGGCAATGAGTTGGGCGTACTGGGCGCCGTAATCGACGACTACCACCACATCGTGCTCAGGACTCATGGGCCGCAGTCTAGGGCTCCCACCCGCTGCCCACGATGCAGGACGAAGTTGACCGGCCCACGGACGGCGGTCTAGCATCCGGGGCATGTCCTCGACCAGCCACGCAACCATGTGTTGTTGCTGCGTGCCGTCGATGGCCTGTTGTCGAATGCGTTGATCTCTTCCGCAATTCGACCCCTTTCACACCATCTGACGCCTTGGGGATACTGGGTGCTGCCCGGTCTGCCCGTTTCGCTTCCGCATCCACAGAATCTTCAGGAGCACCATGTCACTGCATCCCGACACCCTGTCCGTCCACGCCGGCCAGGAGGAGGCGGATCCGGCCACCAACGCCCGGGCAGTCCCCATCTACCAGACCACGTCGTACGTCTTCGACGACACCGAGCATGCCGCTGACCTCTTCGCCCTGCGGAAGGCGGGCAACATCTACACCCGCATCATGAACCCGACCCAGTCGGTCTTCGAGGCTCGCGTGAATGCCCTCGAAGGCGGCATTGGCGCTTTGGCCACCGCCTCGGGGGCTGCGGCGATCACGTACGCCGTGTTGAACCTGACCTACGCCGGCGACAACATCGTCGCGCTGTCGACGCTGTACGGCGGCACCTTCGCGCTCTTCGCCCACACCCTGCCGCAGTACGGCATCGAGGTGCGCTTCGTCGATCCCGAGAAGCCCGGCGAGCTGGGCCAGTTCGTGGACGAGAAGACGAAGCTGGTCTTCGGCGAGACCATCGGCAATCCGGCGATCAACGTGATCGACCTGGACGCCTGGAGCGAGGCGGCCCACTCGTTCGGGCTGCCGTTCATCGTCGACAACACCGTTCCCACCCCGCTGCTGGCGCGGGTATTCGACCACGGTGTCGACATCTCCGTGCACTCGGCCACCAAGTACATCGGCGGTCACGGCACGTCGGTGGGCGGCATCCTGGTCGACTCCGGGAAGTTCGACTGGGCAGCGCATGGCGACCGCTTCCCCGGCCTGACGGCTCCTGACGCGGCCTACCACGGCGTCGTATGGACGGACGCCGCCGGCCCAGCCGCCTACATCCTGCGGGCCCGGACGGTGCTGCTGCGCAACACGGGCGCGGCGGTGTCGCCCTTCAACTCCTGGTTGTTCCTGCAGGGGCTTGAGACCCTGCACCTACGCATCGAGCGGCACTCGACCAACGCGCTGACGGTCGCCAAGTACCTTGAGCAACACCCCGCCGTCGCGTGGGTCAACTACCCCGGTCTGGAGTCCTCGAAGTGGAAGCCGGTCGCAGATCGGGTCTTGACCGGGCGCGGCTACGGCGGCATCCTCTCTTTCGGGCTGAAGGGCGGCCGCGAGGCCGGCGCCCGCTTCGTGGAGGCGCTGGAGCTGTTCTCGCACCTGGCCAACATCGGTGATGCCAAGTCCCTGGCGATCCACAGCGCGACGACGACTCACTCCCAGCTCACCGTGGAGGAACTCGTCGCCGCAGGCGTCGCGCCCGAGATGGTGAGGCTTTCGCTCGGCATCGAACATCCCGACGATCTGATCGCTGACCTCGACCAGGCCCTCGCGCAACTCTGACGTCCCGCCACCGGCCGACACCATCCCGGCCCCTCACCCCGACCGACACCACACAGAAAGCAACGAACATGGGCTACTACAACGACGCGACCGAACTGATCGGCCGCACCCCGCTCGTCAGGATCAACAAGCTGTACGGCGACTCCCAAGCCCTGGTGCTGGCGAAGCTGGAGTTCTACAACCCTGCCAATTCGGTCAAGGATCGGATCGGGGTCTCGATCATCGACGCGGCCGAAGCCTCCGGTGAACTGAAGCCCGGCGGCACGATCGTGGAGGGCACCTCCGGCAACACCGGGATCGCGCTCGCCTTCGTGGGCGCCGCCCGCGGCTACAAGGTGATCCTCACCATGCCCGAGACGATGAGCAAGGAACGCCGGGCGCTGCTGCGAGCCTTCGGCGCCGAACTGGTGCTGACCCCAGGCCCAGAGGGAATGAAGGGTGCCGTCTCTCGCGCCGAGCAGATCGCCGCCGAAACCCCCGGCGCCATCCTCGCCCACCAGTTCGCCAACCCGGCCAACGTCGAGATCCACCGCAAGACGACCGCCGAAGAGATCTGGGCCGACACCGAAGGCTCGGTGGACGTCGTGGTGGCCGGCGTCGGCACCGGTGGCACCATCACTGGTGTTGGCCAGGTACTCAAAGAGCGCAAGCCGGAGGTCAAGATCGTCGCCGTCGAGCCCGTCGAATCTCCGATCCTCTCCGGCGGCAAGCCCGGTCCGCACAAGATTCAGGGCATCGGGGCCAACTTCATCCCCGAGATCCTCGACCGCTCCGTGATCGACGAGATCCTGCCGCAGAGTTCCGAGACCGCTGTGGCCTGGGCTCGACGCGCCGCCCGCGAAGAGGGCCTGCTGGTGGGCATCTCCTCCGGTGCCGCCCTTGCCGCCGCCGGCGAACTGGCCGCCCGGGAAGAGAACGCGGGCAAGACGATCGTCGTCATCATCCCGTCCTTCGGAGAGCGGTACTTGTCATCGGTGCTGTACGCCGATCTACTGGACGCGTGAACCTCGCGTCCCTGCTGAAATCCACGTGGGGGCGGGTCCAGGAGGACCTGGACACCGCCCTACGTGAGGACCCAGCGGCCACCTCGAAGCTGCTCGTCGCGCTCACCTACCCGGGGATCCATGCGGTCTGGGTGCACCGATTCTGTCACCGCCTGTGGCTCGCCTCGCCTGCGCTTCACCCCTTGTCGAGGATGATTTCGCAGTTCTCCCGGTTCATGACCGGGATCGAGATCCACCCCGGCGCCACGATCGGGCGGCGGTTCTTCATCGACCACGGCATGGGGGTGGTGATCGGCGAGACAGCGGAGGTGGGCGACGACGTCCTGATGTACCACCAAGTCACCCTCGGTGGGCGCTCACGAGGTCGGTTCAAGCGACACCCGACCATTGGCAACCACGTCCTCTTGGGGGCGGGCGCGAAAATCATCGGGCCGATTCACATCGGCGACGGCACCAAGATCGGTGCTAACGCGCTGGTGGTCAAGGATGTGCCGCCGAACTCCGTGGTCACCGGCATTCCCGCCAACACCTCCCCCGGCGACATCGTCGCCTGACCCCTCCCGTGCCAGCACGGGTGCCCTGGCGGCCACGTTCGGGAAGTGGTCGGGTTCCCTCAAGGGCTGCTGATCCGGGCGAGAAGTCATCCTCTAGGCTGTCAGCGTGCAGTCGGACCCCGAACTCCAGCGCCTCCGCGGCTCGATCGACAACCTCGACACCGCGGTGATCTGTCTACTCGCCGAGCGGTTCAAGATCACCCAGCAAGTCGGGATCCTCAAGAAGCAGCACGGCCTTCCGGCCGCCGACCCCGAACGCGAAGAACAACAGATCGCCCGGCTGCGTCAATTGGCGATCCAGTCGAACCTTGATCCGGACTTCGCCCAGAAGCTGCTCGGATTCATCGTCACCGAGGTCGTGCGGCACCACGAGGCGATCGCTCAGGACGACTGAAGCGATCGAGTCGGGCGCCCAGTCTCGCTGCATAGACTGTGCGACACCTGATCCCACTGCGAGAGCCACCCATGACGATTGCCACCACGCTGCGCACGCCCGTGGTCTGGCTCGGCATGGCAGGGACCGCCATGGTCGCCTGGGGAAGCACCCACAACGAGTTCTCGTTCGCCACGGACGGCTGGCCGAACTCGGTCGTGAACGCCCTGGGATCACTCGTGCCAATCCCCATCAACCGCATCCTGATCGTGGCGGGTGCCGTCCTGCTGACCTGGGCGTGGTGGCACGTCCGGCCGACCCGGGAGCGTCCACCCGTCCATGCCGGGTTGACGCTGGCGCTGTGGAGCCTGCCGCTGCTGCTGGTGCCGCCCGTGCTCAGCAACGACGCTGTCCTGTACGCCGACCTGGGATGGATCCGACACAGCGGGTATGACCCCTATGTCGTCGGACTCACCGCGGCCGGGGGCCCCTTCGCACCTCAAGTCGATCCGTTGTGGGCGGGCTTCGGCGTGGCCTACCCGCCGCTGGCCCTGCTGGTGAACCAAGCGGTCGTGGTCGCGACCGGCCTGCACCCATACTTCTCCGTGATCGCCATGCGAATCCCCGTGCTGCTCTCCATCCTGGTGATGGGCTGGGCGATCCCGCGGATCGCCGACCTGCTTGGGCGGCCGCGGCGCGGGGCGGTGTGGCTGGGCCTGCTCAACCCGCTGTTGGTGCTCCACCTGGTGGGCGGCGCGCATAACGATGCTCCCATGATTGCCCTCACCCTGGTCGCGGTGTGGCTCGTGCTTCGATTCCCGACGGACTGGGTGAGCCTGCTGCTTGCCCCCGCGATACTCGGCATCGCCATGGCGCTCAAGCAGCAGGGCGGGCTGGCCGTGGTGGCGGTGGCGGGGCTACCGGTGGCCGCGCGTCTTGCTCTGCTGCCGCGGCCGGCTCGGCTCTGGCTGCTCTGGTGGCGGACGACGGTCGCCACCGTCGTCACAGTCGCCACGTTCGTGGTCACCTGCCTCGCCACGGGACTCGGATTCGGCTGGCTGCGCTGGCTCGACTTGATGGGACTGGCCAACACTCCGGCCCCCTTGGCGCTGCTCTCCAAAGGCGGCGGCCTGCTCATCGACCTGCTCGGCGGCGACCCGGAGAACTTCCTGAGGGTGGCCGGACTGGTCTCGACCGCCCTCCTGCTCGTGGTCCTAGGCTGGATCGTGGTCACGTTCGCTGATCGTCCGCTCGCCGCGGTGGGGTGGGGCTCGCTGGCCATCGCGGTGCTCGGCCAGGCCTTGCACCCCTGGTACTTGCCGTGGAGCCTGGCGCTGCTGGGCCTGGTCCCACTGACCAGGACCCAACGCCGCTGGGTGTTTGGACTCGCCGTGGCGTTCGCGATCTGGAACGCTTTCCAGACGGTCATTTGGCACGGGCTGCAGTAGCGGTCAACGCCGCTGGTACGACGGTTTCACCGCCCCCGGGATTTGCCCGGGCATGGCAGGATCAACCCATGCGGGTAGCAATCGGTGGCAGCAGCGGGATGTTGGGTAAGGCCCTGGCCCGCCACCTCATCGCCGGCGGCTACGACGTCGTCCGTCTGGTTCGCGGCGAGGTGACCGCCTCTGACCAGCGGTCCTGGGATCCCGACGCCGGACGGATCTCCGCCCCCGGACTGGAGGACGTCGACGCCGTGGTGAACCTGGCAGGCGCCCCCATCGCCGGGGCCCGCTGGACGGCGGCCCGCAAGGCCGACATCCGGCGTTCACGCACCAGCAGCACCCTGACGATCGTGACCAGCCTCCATCCCGAGGGACGCTGCCAGCGGCTGCTGAACGGTTCAGCCATCGGTTACTACGGCGACACCGGCATCGAGATCGTGGACGAGCGCTCCCCGAACGGCCGCGGCTTCCTGGCCTCCGTCGTGGCCGACTGGGAAGCGGCCGCAGCCCACTCCCCCGTCCCCACCGTCTTCCTGCGCACCGGCCAGGTGCTGGCAGAGGAGGGTGGCTTCCTTGCCATGCAGCGTCCGATCTTCGCCGCCGGGCTCGGTGGCAAGATCGGGGATGGACGCCAGTTCGTGTCCTGGATCAGCCTCACCGATCACGTGCGCGCGATGGCATGGCTCCTCACCTCGGAGTTGACCGGACCGGTCAATCTGGTGGCTCCCAACCCGGTCACGAATGCCGCCTTCACCAGGGCCTTCGGATCCCACCTGAACCGCCCCACGCTGCTGCCCATGCCGTTGCCCTTGGTACGGCTGGCCTTCACCAGCGATTTCGTCGACGACGCCCTGTTGAGCAGCACGCGTGTCCGTCCCGCCCGGTTGTTGGACGCAGGCTTCCACTTCACCCATGCCAAGCTGGGGCAGGCGTTCGCAGCGCTGGGGGATCGGTAGACTGATCTCCCGCTGCCGAGGAGGAACGAGTGAGTTGTGCCCGACGCCCCTGATCTGACACCCGCAGGGGTGCCCAGCCCGTTCGAGCCCCTTGGCCTCACCTTCGACGACGTGTTGCTGCAGCCCAATGAGAGCGACGTGATCCCCTCGGCGGTGGACACCACCACGCGGATCAGCAAGCGCATTGAGGTGCGACTCCCCCTGCTCAGTTCCGCGATGGACACCGTGACCGAGTCGCGGATGGCGATCGCCATCGCCCGCGAGGGCGGCATAGGGATCCTGCACCGCAACATGTCGCCCGATGCCCAGGCCACCCAGGTTGACCGGGTGAAGCGTTCCGAGGCCGGCATGATCGACCAACCCATCACGATCAGCCCGGAGGCCACGATCGGCGAGGTGGACGACCTGTGCAGCCAGTTCAGGATCTCTGGGGTACCGGTGGTGGACACCGATCTGAAGCTGCTCGGCATCGTCACCAACCGCGACATCCGTTTCGAGGATGACCCGAACCGGCCCGTCCACGAGGTGATGACCCCGATGCCGCTGGTCACCGGGTGGCCGGGGATCAGTGGCGACGAGGCGCTGAAACTGCTCGCCCGGCACAAGATCGAGAAGCTCCCCCTGGTGGACTCTGACGGCAGACTCCGCGGCCTGATCACGATGAAGGACTTCGTGAAGTCCGACAAGTACCCGCTTGCCTCCAAAGACCCGCACGGCCGGCTCAGGGTGGGTGCCGCGATCGGCTTCTTCGGCGACGCGTGGGACCGCGCCATGCAACTCGTCGACGCCGGGGTGGACGCGCTCGTCGTCGACACCGCCCATGGCCACAGCCGTGGCGTTCTGGACATGATCGCTCGACTCAAGGCCGAACCGGCCGCCGCCGACGTGGACATCATCGGCGGCAACGTCGCCACCTTTGCCGGCGCGGCCGCCCTGGTGGCCGCAGGCGCAGACGGCGTGAAGGTCGGTGTCGGCCCGGGCTCGATCTGCACCACCCGCGTCGTGGCCGGAGTGGGCGTCCCGCAGGTGACGGCGATCCACGACGCGGCGCGAGCCTGCCGTCCTGCCGGAGTGCCGGTGATCGGTGACGGTGGCCTGCAGTACTCCGGCGACATCGCCAAGGCTCTGGTTGCCGGAGCCGATGCCGTGATGCTCGGCTCACTGCTGGCCGGCTGCGAAGAGAGCCCCGGTGAACTGGTCTTCATCAACGGCAAGCAGTACAAGTCGTACCGCGGCATGGGCTCGCTCGGAGCCATGGCGGCCCGCGGACGGACGGTCTCCTACTCTCGCGACCGCTATTTCCAAGGTGACGTCGACACCGACGACAAGCTCATTCCGGAGGGGATCGAAGGCCAGGTGGCCTACCGCGGTCCGCTGTCGGCCGTGGCGTACCAGCTGATCGGCGGGCTTCGGCAGTCGATGTTCTACACCGGCGCCTCGACCATCCCCGAACTGCACGCCAAGGGAAGGTTCGTTCGCATCAC
>JBAVKY010000464.1:0-1673 GCA_049688555.1 Propionicimonas sp. | reverse complement strand
GCCTGGGCCATCTTGACCCGCATCCGCGCAGTGCCGGCGCCGGCGGCCTCGGTCAGCCACAACCGGGCACCCTCACCGATCGCCAGGAAGTCCCTCTCACCGGGGGTCCGCGGCCGCGGCGTGCGGTCCAACGCGCCGGCGGGCGCGGGTGGGAAGTGCGCGTCCTCGACCCGCGGGTTGCCCGGCGTGGTGGCCTGGTGGCGGGCCACCTCGACCGGTCCGGTGTCCCCGACGTGGACCACCACGACCTGCTCGCCGTGGCGGCGCACCCACACCTGGGACCCGCACAACTGGTGCGGCACCGAGTACGCCCCGGCCTCGAACGAGATCATCGCGGTGTGCTCCGGCACCGCGCGGGTCACCCCGAACGCCGCAGTGAACGGCACGTCGGGCAGCCGGTGCAGCCGGGCACGCTCCTCGGCCAGCATCTCCTCGGGCGCGCGACGGGTGACCCGATGCGGACGGGCGTTCACCTCGGCGGTGAACACCGCGCACGCCGCCTCCAACTCCGCGAAGGTGGCGTACGCCCCGCGCAGGTTCGCCTCGGTGGGCACCAGGTCGGCCTTCGCGACCCGCACCGTGGCCTCCGAACCCCCCTTCGACGCCGGGTCCGCGGGCAGGCACGTCGCGATCGTCAGCCCGTAGTGCCGGGCGAACACCACCGTGCCCGGGTTGCGCACGGGCACCCCCGCGATGTGCTCGACCGTGACGGTCTTCTCGTTGTCGGTCAGCAGGTAGGTCGGCACCCCACCCACCTGGCGCAGCGCGGTGTCGATCGCGGCGAACACGCTCGGCTGGGACTTGTCCAGCAGCGGCACCACGACTCGGTACCGGCACCACGCCAGCCAGAAACAGAACAGGATCGTCGCCGCGCCGCCGATCCGTGGCCCGTCGCCGAAGTCGTACTGCGCCCACAACCCCGGCTCCGGGATCCACGGCCGATGCACCCGCCGCCGACCCGCCCGGAACGAGGCCTTCAACTCGTGCACCGCCCGGCGGGTGGTCCGCTCCGAACCGGTGAACCCCATCGCCGCGATCTTCTCGTGCGCCACATCGGCGCGGATCTTGCCCTTGGACTGCTCGACCAGCTCCTCCAACTTCGCCAGGAACTCGTCGATCACACCGGGCCGCGGCGCCGACGCGCCCGGCGTCAACCGGCCCTCATCACGCGCGGCCACATACCGCGCCACGGTGTTCGGTGAACACCCCGCCAACTCGGCGGCCGCCCGCAACGAGCGGGTCAGGTCGTAGTACCTCAACACGTCCATGATCTCCTCGGCATGCTTCACGTGTCCCTCCTCGGGGTCAGTGGCTGGGAACGGTTGGCACCGCTCAGCGCACCCGAGAAGGGGGCCCCACACCCGGTAACCGGGCAGGGCAGAACAAGTCGTGTCGGCAGATCCGACGGCCACAGCCGTTCAGTTCTGATGGCCATCAACGTTCAGGAACCTGGCCGCCTGTGATCAGGATGGCGTGTCCGCCCACACAGCAATCGCGCAGCCGCGGTGGCAAGGTAGTCGGCGACAATGCCACCGGTGTAGCCGGTCGCGCCGTACAGAACGAGGTCAGACTGCCGATCGGTCATGACCAACCTCCTTGAGCCACGCGGGCTCACCGCCGATGCACCTGCTCGCCGCGCCACGACGTTCACGGCATCGTCCCCATCCCCCTCC
>JBAVKY010000463.1:0-2116 GCA_049688555.1 Propionicimonas sp. | reverse complement strand
CCCCGGTAGATGTTCAGGTCACCGAGCGGGTCGCTGACACGCGAAAGCGTCCACCATTCGACCAAGGCCCACGTGGCTGTGAGCCCCACCAGAATAATCGCCACGGGCCTACCGGACACCCGGCGCGTCGCCGGTTCGGGCATGGCGTCCCCCTGCTCGTCAGACAACCGCGCCAACCCACGGTCTGCGGAAAAGATACCGGCAGCATGACGCTTCTAAGCCTCAATCCGTGATCGAACCGGGTGATCTTGGTTTGGGCGGGGTGCGCGGGTTTGGTGGTGGTGTTGGGGTCCTGTTTCGGCTGTAGGGCATGCTGAATCTGCCGGTCTGGCCGGCTTGTCTCGGGGTCCTCGGGTCGTGGGTGGATGGGGCGGGTTCGGTTGGTCAGGTCGTCATCACTGAGGTCCAAAGGTTCAGCCATTGTGTGGACCAGGGCCATCGGGTTGGTAGGTGTAGTTGTTGTCGGCGCCCGGAGTGGGAGACCCGCGCGGGTGTTTTGATTAGCTTTGCCCTGATCGTGGCGGTTTCGGCTTTGGTGAACCGGTCTCCGGCGCTGATCCCGATCGCGCGGGTGATGTTGAATGCGATGGCGGCTGCTACCAGCCATGCGCCGTTGGCGGCGTGGGATTTGCAGGGCAGGGCGGCCAGGGCGCTGGCCTTGAGGTCTGCAATCACGTTTTCGACTATGGCGTGGGCCCTGTGGGTCTTCTCCGCTTCGACCAGCGGGGCCGGATTATCGGTGAAGATCGCGTGGTAGCGCCATACCTCGAACAGGCCCAACTGCCCGGCGGCGGCCAGTTTCTTGGTGTTGCGTTCCGGCACGCGGCGCACGATCAACCGGGCGGTGACCTGTTTGGCCTTGGGTTTGGAGGTGAACGCCGTGTAGGTGGTCTCAGCGACCTGGGCTTCGGAGATCAGTTCCCCGGTATCGGGGTCAACGATCGCGTTGGGGTAGACGATCTTGACCCACGCGTCCTTGGGGATGCTTGCGATGGCGGCCTTCACCGCCTGGTCCTGGCGGGCGCCGATGGAGAACCACGCCCCGGTCCTGGTGATCGCGGCGATGTTGGCCTGCTGGTAGTACCCGGAATCAGCACGGACCAGGATCTGGGCGGCCACCCCGGCCCGCCTGGTGGTGGTGATCGAATCGGTGATGATCCGCACCCCGCCATGGGCGGAGCTTGCCGCACCGTGACGCAACCGGGTCGCGGTGATCACCGGGGCCGAGTTGGCCGTGGATGCCACCACCAACTGGGCGTTGAGGCCCTTGATCTTGGTGTAACCAACCCGCAGGCCCTGCTTGTGGATCCCGTACCCGGCCTTCACGGTGTCATCAATGTCGAGGAACACCAGTGCGGCGTCCCGGTCGATCAGGGCCGGGACCGCCCCGGCCAGGCTGATCAGCGCCCGGGATGCCACCGCATCGAACTGCCGTACGTGACCGAAGGTAAACGAGCGCAGGAACTGCCCCAGCGTGGCCGGGGCCCGCCAACCGCGGAACACCTTGTCCATCCCGCCATGGCGAAGGACGTCCATGTCGTCGATGCAATCGGCCCCCGCGACCATCCCTGCGACCAGCGACATCACCTTGGCCCCGGCGTTGGCCCGCCCCAACCCCGGTACCTTGATCCACTCGCCGGCCAGGTCCCGCAGCCCGATCTGGTCACACAGGCCAACCACCGGGACCAGCCCCGCGCACCCGATCAGGTTCGGATCATCGAAGACCGCTGACAGCTGGGCGGGCGTGTGAGAAAGTTGCATCCGGGAAGTGCTCCTTCTGGCTGAGTCGATGAATACCTTCGCAAGTACCATCATCCCAGTTCAGAAGGGCATTTCCCGCCTCATTCAGCCGTGTCGCCACCCATCGCGATCACGGATTCAGGCTAAACCGAGAATCAGCGCCGTCCTACAGCGCGAGCCGGTCCTCGAAGGGGGTGCTCAGCACGACCGTCGTTCGGGTGGACACCCCCACCTCCGTTCGCATCATCGTGAGCAGTGCCTCCAGGCTCTGCGGCGAGGGCACCCGCACCTTCAGGATGTAGTTCTCCTCGCCCGCCACGGAGTAGCAGGCCTCGATCGCCGGGATCGCCGCCAGGCGGCCCGGGATGTTCTCGTC
>JBAVKY010000462.1:0-4185 GCA_049688555.1 Propionicimonas sp. | reverse complement strand
ACCTCAGGATGGCGCGGCCAGGCACCCCCTGGAGTCCAGCCGCTGAAGCCCTCGGCAAACAGCGAACTGGCTCGCACCCGGTGGGTGCGAGCCAGTTCTCGTGTTGAGCAGACCGTCAGCCGATCGCGGCGTGGGTCAGGGTCTCCTCGATGTCCTCGTCGGAGACCTTGCTCGTGGCCTTCCAAGCGGTGACTGCGAAAGCGGCCACCAAGGTGCCTGCGATGATCGCCACCAGGTAGAGCAGCGGCTTCTCGATCAGGCCGATTACCCAGATGCCACCGTGCGGGGCGCGCAACTGGTTGTCGAACAGCATCACCAGGCCACCGGTGAGGCCAGCACCAGCCATCATGGAGGGCAGGACGCGAACCGGGTCGGCAGCGGCGAACGGGATGGCACCCTCGGTGATGAAGGACGCGCCGAGCAGCCATGCCGCCTTGCCGTTCTCCTGCTCCGAGTGCGTGTACAGCTTGGGCCGGAGCACGGTCGAGGACAGGGCCATCGCCAGCGGCGGGACCATGCCAGCGGCCATGACCGCAGCCATGATCTTCAGAGCGGTGGCGTCCTCCGCCTGGATCGCCGCGGTCAGGTTCAGCGACGCGAACGTGTACGCCGTCTTGTTGACCGGCCCGCCCATGTCGAAGGCCATCATCATGCCGAGGATGACGCCGAGCAGGATCTCGTTGGCACCGGACAGGCTGTTCAGCCAGTTGGTCAGGCCGGTCTGGATGGCAGCCAGCGGGCCACCGAGGACGACCAGCATCAGCGCGCCGTTGAGAAGCGTGGCCACCAGCGGGATGACGACGACCGGCATGACGCCGCGAATCGCCTTCGGAACGTCAAGCGAGGCGAACCACTTGGCGATGGCGCCACCGAGAAGGCCACCGACGATCGCGCCGAGGAAGCCGGCGCCGATGGCACCAGCTGCTACACCACCGACGAAGCCGGGGACCAAGCCTGGCCGGTCGGCGATCGCGTATGCGATGAAGCCAGCGAGGACGGCGTTCAGGAACCCGAAGGCCGCCGCACCGAGGATGAACATGATCCCGGCCCAGTCCTCCAGCGAGACCCAGCTGAACTGGTCGATGAAGCCTGGGATGTCGGCGTTGACTGCGACGATGTCATAGCCGCCGAGCATGAAGCTCAGGGCGATGAGGATGCCGCCGCCGGCGACGAACGGGATCATGTAGCTGACGCCGGTCATCAGGTAGCCGCGGAGCTTGACCCCGAAGGACGCGCCCTCATCGACCTTGGTCGGCATGCTCGCCGCGGCAGCCCCAGCTGCCGGGACCGCGGACGGGCCGGCCTCAACCGCGCGGACGGCCTCCTCGATCACGGCGGGGCCGGCGTTGATGGCCCGCTTGACGCCCACCTCGATGGTCGGCTTGCCGGCGAACCTGACGCGATCGCGGACCTCGACGTCGTTGGCGAAGATCACGCCATCTGCGGCGGCGATGATCGCCGGGTCAAGCGGCTTGAAGCCGCCGGAGCCCTGGGTCTCGACGTTGATCTGATGGCCTGCGTCCTTGGCGCACTGCTCCAGCGACTCGGCGGCCATGTACGTGTGGGCGATGCCGGTCGGGCAGGAGGTGACAGCAACGAACTTCATCGAGCGCTTGCCCGCAGCTGCGGCCGGGGCGGCTGCCGCAGGTGCTGCGGCCGGAGCTTCCGCTGCCGGCGCCGGCTTTCCGCCGGTCGCGGTCGTGATGATGTCGACGACGGTCTCCGCGTCGGGGGCCTTGAGCAGTGAATCGCGGAAGGCCGGGACAGCCAGCTTGCGCGACAGCGCCGCCAGGATCTCCAGGTGCTCGGACCCGGCGCCCTCGGGCACCGTGATCATGAAGATCAGCTGGGCGGGACCGTCGGCAGCGCCGAAGTCGATGCCCTTGGTGGACCGGCCGAAAGCCACAGTGGCCTCGGAGATGCCGGCGGACCGGCAGTGGGGGATGCCGATGCCACCCTCGATGCCGGTGGGCATGAGCTCCTCACGGGCGGCCAGATCCGCGCGCAGCGGCGCGGGGTCGGTCGCGCGACCGCTGGCGGCAAGGACGGCCACGAGGCGATCCACCGCCGCGTCCTTGGTCGCCGCGTGCTGGTCTAGGTCGAGTTCGACCAAGCCAGACGTGATGATTTCCATTGGGTTCCTCTCGATCGGTTATGCGTCGATGGTGTTGCGGTTCGTGGGCAGGGCCGGGGTGGGGCTACGCGAGTGGGCTCACCTCCACCGCATCAGGGTTGATGAGGTCAGCACGCGGAACCCCGGTACCGGGGGTCTGGACGGCGGCGGTGGCCCAAGCGATCCCGACGCGAAGGGCGTCCGGGCCGGCGCCACCTGCATGGAGGAAGCCGGAGAGCAGGCTGTCCCCCGCGCCGACCGTGCTCAGGACCGAGACCTTCGGACCCTTCCCGAGCCAGCGGCCGTTGGCGTCGACCAGCACGGCCCCAGCGGCCCCGAGGCTGCAGATGACGGCGCCGGCACCCCGCTCGCGGGCCTCCTCGCAGCCGCCGAGCACCTTCTCCAAGGAGTCGAGCTCACGGCCGAGGATCTCGCCGAGCTCCTCCTCGTTGGGCTTGATCAGGTCCGGCTTGGCCGCCAGGCCGTCGGCGAGCGCCAAGCCGCTGATGTCCAGACCGAACAGGGCGCCGGCCTCGCGAGCGACCTGGGCGATCCGCAGGACGATGTCGGTGGACTGCCCGGTGGGCAGGCTTCCGGCAACGACGACCCAGCCACCCGGCGTCGCCAGTTCTGCAACCGAGGCCACGAGCGCGTCGAGCTCATCAGGTCCGAGCACCGGCCCCGGCTCGTTGAGCTTGGTCGTCGTACCATCGGGCTCGACGACCGTCACATTCGCGCGGGTCCGCCCGGAGATGGCGATCGCGCGGTGCGGGATCCCCGCATCCACGAGCAGCGACACGAGTGCGTGGCCCATCGGCCCCCCAGCCGGGAGCACTGCGACCGACTCGGTGCCGTACGCAGTCAGGAACCGGGTTACGTTCACACCCTTGCCGCCCGGATCCTCGAAGGCCGAGTCGGCACGCAAGACCTCACCCCGGACCAGCTCCGGGAAGGCCATCGTGCGGTCGAGGCTTGGGTTGAACGTGACTGTGACGATCATGCGCGCACCACCTGGGGTCCGGCCGCCTCCAATTCGGCGACGGCATCTTGGGAAAGGGCCGAGTCTGTGACTATCACATCCACCTCCGAAAGGTCTGCAAAATGGGCAAAGTGGTCGGAGCCGAATTTGCTGTGATCGGCCAGAACGACGCTACGCCGCGCAGCCTCCACGAAGGCGCGCTTGACAGCAGCCTCGGAGCTGTCGGGCGTGGTCAGTCCGCGCTCAACGGAGAATCCGTTGGTCCCGACGAACGCAACGTCGACGTAGACCGAGTGCAGGTACTCAACGGTGCTGTGGCCAACAGTTGCCAAGGTCCGGCCCCGGACCCTGCCCCCCACCATCTGGACTGTCAACTCCTTGCGCACACCGAGCAGCGAGGCGATCGGCAGGCTGTCCGTCACGACTGTCAGCTCGCGGTCGGCGGGCAGGATCTCGGCCAGGCGGAAGGTGGACGACCCTGCGTCCAGAGCGATCGCGCCCTCTTGGGGCAGGAATGCCAGCGCTGCCTCTGCGATCAGGCCCTTCTCCTTCGTGTGCACGTTCTCCCGGACCGACAACGCCGGCTCGAATCCGAACAGGTCCACCACTACCGCCCCTCCGTGTACGCGACGGATGTGGCCCGACCGCTCCAGGGCGGCCAAGTCTCGGCGCACGGTCTCGGGGGTGACGCTGAAGGATTCGGCCAGCTCAGCGACTTCGACCCGACCCACGGCCCGGGCCCGACTGACAATCGCTGCCTGCCGTTCCGCTGCGTACATCCGGCTTGTCCTCCCGTTTGCTTCCGTCTGGTAACCAGTATGGGACAGTTTCCCACCGATGTCAACATCAATCATGCCGAATCCAACATGAAACCAACTGCAACAGGCAGACGCGGCGCAGCCGAGTATGGACCGTTGCTTGGATCGAATGCCAGTCGAAGAGGCACGGACTGGGCCGATTCAGGCAGGACTGGGCCGATTCAGGCAGGACTGGGGGCTCTTCACAATGCGGGGTGTAGTTGGGGTCGGAATCCGCCGGTCTCGAGTAGGGACCTGGCGATGTAGTTGGTGAGGTTGCGGAAGCCGAGGGCGCT
>JBAVKY010000461.1:0-5565 GCA_049688555.1 Propionicimonas sp. | reverse complement strand
GCACCGTGTCGGCGATCCTGTGCATCGTGTTCGTGCAGATGACGATGGCATCCGCCCCACCCGCGACCAAGTTCGCCGCAGCCTCTGCCAGCACCCGGCCGGCCTCGTCCCAGCGCCCCGCCTCCTGCAACGCCTCGATGTCGGCGAAGTTGAACGAGCGGATGAGTAGGTCAGCCGAGGCAAGCCCGCCGAGCCTGTCGCGCACGAGCTCGTTGATCATCCGCTCATACTCGATAGACGACTCCCACGACATCCCGCCCAACAGACCCAGTCGCTTCACACCCTCGACCGTACGAACACACCCCTGGCCTGCTGGTAGGACACGCACACCCGCCCGCTCCAACCAAGGTGATGGTCGTCCCACAGCCCCGGCCGCCACACCATTCAACCGGTCCTACATGACCCGGACCAGCAGCTACGGTCCACGACGAAGTCAACCGTGCTGACCGCGTCAGAAGCGGGCGTCTACTGGAGGAGGTTGTCGAGGGCTTGCTCGGCGGATTCGATGCCTTCGTCGGCGAGCCGTTGGAGCTCGCCGAGGTCGCGTGCGGCGATGGCTCTGGTGGTGAGTTAATCGCCGGCGAGTTCGCTGCCTTCATCGAGGAGTTCGTTGAGCTCGTCTACGTCGTTGCGGGCGTGCGCCAAGTCGGCAAGCCGGTCGAGCGCCTTCTCATTGCCCGCGTCAGCGAGCGCGCGCAGCGCATCGTGGTCCGCCTGACCTATCCGTGGCGTGGTGGAGTTGTCCGTCATATCCTGAGTGTGCAACCTTCCAGTAACTGGAAGGTCAAGCAGAAGGCAACAATGCTCCGCCTCACCCGCCTGGAGACGCCTCGACCGCTACCTCCGAAACAGCCCCGCGAACCCAACCCACCCGCGCCCCAAGCGAACCTGACATCTGCGGCAGAGGAAGGCGTTTTTGGGCGGGCGGCATTCTCTGTCGGTCGCCACGACCAGCGATGGTTGTCGATACGTTGAGAGGGCCTCGCGAAGTCTGATGAGGAGAGCAGCGCCCCCGATGCGATCGAAGGAAGCCCAATGGGGACCCTCAAAGAACGCGGGCACCCTCGACTGGAACTCCGAGCTGGAAATGTGGACACGCGCTGGCCACATCAAAGTGAAGCTCGGCAAGGGCATCGACGTACGGAAGCTGGACAGCCTGATCGCGCACATGGTGCTTCACGCCCGCTGACCAACAGTCCATCGGCGGCATGAGCGTGAACGACTTCTGGTCAATTCGCGCTGATGAGTGCGTCGGTGTTGGAAGTTGCCCGTTCCGACGCGCTCGCACACCCACGGCAGCGCCTGAAAGGCCATGATTGAAGTCGCTGGGCGCTCCGGGCAAGGGCGGGGACACGTTCGTTGGGATGCGGCACACGTGTCTGAGGCAAGAACTGAGGGGGCTGCGGGATGAGGGCAGTGGTCTGCACGCGTTACGGTCCGCCGGAGGTCCTTGTGCTCCAGGAGATTCCGACTCCAGTTCCCCGGAAGAACGAGGTGCGCATCCGCATCTTGGCGACCGCCGTGACGTCAAGCGACTGTTACACGAGGGGGCTCAATCTGAGTCTCGCCTACCGGATCATGGCGCGGCTCGTCCTTGGCTGGAATGCGCCCAGGCAGCCTGTGCTCGGCATGGTGCTGTCCGGAGAAGTGGATTCCGTTGGTCCGGACGTCACGTCATTCGACGTCGGTGACCGGGTCTTCGGCTTCAATCGGCACCGCTTCGGGACCTATGCGCAGTATGTGTGCTGGCCGGCGGACGGACTGCTGGCGAAGCGCCCCGCAAACCTCACGGACGAAGAGGCCGCGGCTATTCCGTATGGCGGCCTGCTGGCCCTGAGCTTCCTGCGCAAGGCCGGCCTTCGAGCCGGACAGAGCATCCTGGTCTTCGGGGCATCCGGAGCGGTTGGCACGTCCGCGGTGCAGCTTGCTCGGCACCTTGGAGCTCACGTCACGGGTGTTTGTAGCACGGCGAACGTCGAGCTGGTGACCTCGCTCGGCGCGCAGCGAGTGGTCGACTACACGGTCGAGGACTTCACGCAGGGGCCGCAGCGCTACGACCTGATATTTGACGCCATCGGCAAGAGGAAGAGTGCTGCTGCGCTCCGCCAGTGCCGTCGAGTGCTGGCTCCGGGCGGAGCTTGCATCTCGGTAGACGGCGGGAGACCGAATCTTCGTCGTGAAGACCTGGTGTTGCTCGGCGAACTGGCCACCAAAGGTGAGATCAGGCCCGTGATCGACCGCACCTTTCCCATGAACGGTGTCGTCGAGGCCCACAGGTACGTCGACACCGGGCGCAAGCGCGGCAACGTGGTCGTCACCGTCCCATAGGACTCCCGCGGAGTTCCCGCCCAAAGGCCCAACGAACACGGCCGCGGAACAGGACGTTCAGTGCGCGGTCGCTCCCCCAAGGTGGCTGCCGAGCCGGCAGCTGACCGCGCGCGCCGCGGCAAAGGATGTTCAGAGGCGTGAGATTGAGGTCGCCCTCATCCCTTCCCCAGCCCTCACCAGGGTCTGTCGCGCGAGCTTCGTCGCCGGGGCGATCATCAATCCCGGCAAGGCGTACGAGCGGGTCGACTACGCCATCCCTGTTCTGGTGGCCACCTCGTCGAGCAAGCAGCGAGTCGATCTCCCCGGCCCGCTGCCCCACTTTCGCTGACCCGTGAAGGCAACCGCCGGGTGGCAGACATACGCAAGTACGACCAAATGCGTTGACATCCAATAACTAGAAGTCAAGTAGTGATCCTTGACGGAACCGCCGTCCATGGCAGGAGGAGAGCTCGATGACCACCTTGGTGGTGCGACACACAGTGCGGGATTTCGACACTTGGAAGTCCGGGTTCGACGCCCATGACGAGGTGCGTCGCGGTCACGGGTCGACTGGATACCAGGTGCTTCATGACGGGAACACCGTCCTTGTGCTGATCGCGTTCCCGGACGTGGCCTCGACGCAGGCCTTCCAGTCCGATCCGAGCCTGCGTGAGGTCATGGCGAAGGCGGGCGTCATCGGCGCTCCTGACATCAGTGTCTGGACTGAAGTCGACGAGGCGCACAACTGACTGGAGAGCGACCGGAGGCGTTGGCGATCCTTGAAGGTGCGGGCCAGCCCTTGTCGCCGACCGTCATCGCCGAGCGTCTCATCGTGACCACGGCCAGCGTCACTTCGGTGCTCGACACACTCGAAGGTCGCGGGCTGGTCGAGCGTCAACGCCACCCGAGTGACCGGCGTCGAGTTCTCGTGGTGATCACTGACGATGGGATCGCGCTGGTCAACCGGTTCCTGCCGGAGATGATTGCCGCGCAGACCGCGGCGCTCTCCGGCCTCTCCGAGCCGCAACGCACGCAGCTGATCGGGCTACTGGCGAGAGCAGCAGCGGGACTGGCCGACATCGGCATCGACGAAGCGGTGCGGACGGCCGCCCCGCGCGACGTACCCCGCCGCGCCTGATGCCGTCGACCGGCTTGTCGTCCCGCGCGACGGGAGCCAGGCTGCGGATCGCCCGGCTCGGGCGGGATCGATCGCGCTGACCGCGGCTCCTAGTGCGTTCGGTGGAGTAGGTGCACCTTGGCGTGGTGGCCGCCGCGGTCGAGCTTCGCATCGCAGGTGTACAGCGGTGCTTCGAGGGCCTCGGCGAGGGCGAGGTAGGCGGCGTCGTAGCTCGTGTACTGATGGCGCAGTTGCCAGATCCGATCAGCCAAGGGTGCGACCTCGTAGCGGTTGATGGCGAACGCGAAGTGGTCTCGCCGAACCTCCTCCGCGACAGCAGGATCGAGTTTGCCGCCCAGGAGCAACCCACGCAGCACGGACAACACCTCGACGTCAAGCAGGTGCGGGGCATGCACGTCGCCGGCGAGGGCACCCAGCAGCTCATCGGCGACCTCGCGGCCGATCAACGCCTCGACCATCGCTGAGGCATCCAGAACGATCACCGGCGGCCTGCTTGCACGGCAGCGACGATGTCGTCCGAGCTGGGACCGCTCGAGCGGTCCCGCGCCCTGAGTCGAGCCACGAGCTGCTCGTTCGTGGGCCGTGCTGCGATCTTGGCCAGCTCAGCGGCGACATACGCCGACAGCGACATTCCCTCTGACGCCGCCCGTTCCTTCAGGGTGGCGGCGACATCGTCGGAGACGTCACGGATGTACAAGGTCGCCATGCAGCCATGATAGCAGTCTGCAAGCGCGGGCCGACGGCGGCCTGTGAGAGCGCACCCGTGGAGGGCGGAAGCTGCTTAGGATCGATGGGGATGACCCTGTCGCGCTGGCTAGAAGCGGGGACTGCGCTTTGGGTCCAATCGTTGCCGTTGCGGGCTACGGTGGGCTGAGTCCCGTGGGGTGGGCGGGCCCGGAGGAGTTGCGTCATGTACATCATCAGTAACCGCATCGAGGTTCCCGTCGAGACGCGGGAGGCGTTCGAGAAGGCGTTCATCGACAGCATGCGAGACACACTGGCGGGGGTCCCCGGGCTGCGCAGGTCGACGCTGATGCGTCCCGAGAGGGACGGTCTGCCGTATGTGTCGACCATGGAGTTCGACTCCCGTTCCGACTTCATCGCGTGGATTCGGTCCGACTCGTTCAAGGCGTCTCACAGCGACGAGCAGGCACCCGGCATGAAGGCACCGAACGCGATCGAGCAGCACACGCTGATCGAGGTTTTCGAATCCTGAGGAACGGTGCAGCCGGGCTCGCTCAATGTAGATGCCCTCGGCGGCTAAGACAGGATGGTGTGTCGGATGGTGTCCTGGGCGGCTGCAGCGCCGTGGTGGCAGGGGCGCTGGGTGAAGGGGTAGTCCACCCTGGCGGGGTGGAGATCGAAATCAACGGGGACGCCAGGTTGGCATCGGCTCGCGGGTCGAGGTTTCCGTGAAAGAACGTGACCAGCGGATGAGCGGGAGTCACGATAGCCGCGACCCTTGGGCGCCACCGGGCAACTCGGAAGCGTTCGCTGACGCCGCGTGCCCGCCTGGGCTATGCAGCATCATGCTGCTACGAATCTGGGAATGACGGGCGACCAGTGGTTCACGATCATCATCACGCTGGGTTCCGCCTTGGTCGCCGCTGGGGGGGGCTTGCCGCCTCGCTTGTTGCTCAAGCCCGGACGAGAAGGGCTGAGCTTTCTCGGCACTGGGCTGACAAGCGGGGCGAGGTTCATCAAGGGCTCATGGCTGCGATCGAGAAGGCGACTTCCGCGATCGTCCCGTTCCTTGGCGACGGTCAGGAGGTTGGTAATGCAGTGCTCGGGTGATGCCCAGATGCTCCCCGGTCGCCGCGCCCCTGCTTTGGCCCCGACGTCATCGACCCGGCTCTATCGAAGCCGAACCGGTAAGGGTAGGCTAACCTCGCCGGTCTGGATCCCGGGTCTCGAAAGTGGAGAGGCATTTCTCAATGAGCGTGTGGATGGCCGTACGACACACCTGCCAGGACTTTGACGCCGGGAAGCCGGTGTTTGATCGTGGTGTGGGGTTGCGTCAGGAACGCCGCGCGACCAGCGAGATGGTGTTCAGGGACGGCAACGATGTCATGGTGCTGGTCGAGTTCCCCGACGCGGACTCCCAGGAGGCATTCCAGGGG
>JBAVKY010000460.1:0-3460 GCA_049688555.1 Propionicimonas sp. | reverse complement strand
CAGCGGGCGGACGTCGGTGCCGGTGGCGATCATGTCGACCGTGACCGCGATGCGGGGGTTGAAGCTGTTGCGGAACTGGTTGAGCAGGTCCTCCGGTTTGACCCCGGTGGTGCGGTAGGTGATCTTCTCGGCGAAGTCGTTACCCCGGCCGAACTCCTCCCGGGCGATGCGCACGATGTCGTCGGCGTGGGAGTCGTCCTTGGCGAAGACCAGGGTCTTGGGAACCTCAGTGCGGCCGGGGAAGATGCCGCCCTGATCGAGGGGTTGGAACAGGTTGTCGCGGAAGGCGCGGATCACAGTGCGGATCTGGTCGACAGCAACGACGTCGCGGTCCAGTTGGGCGGCGTCGTAGGTGATGTCCTCGTCGAGTTTCTCCAGCCGGAGCGCGCGGGTCTCCCGGTCGCGGAACTTGGTGACCAGCCCCGCTTGGACGGTGGAGCCGTGCTCGGTGATCTGGATGCGGATCCGGTAGACGTCGAAATCGACATTCACCCCATCGGCCACCGCTTGGGCGTGGCCGTACTCGACGACCATGTTCTGGTTGAAGAAGCCGAACGTCTGCTTGGCCGGGGTGGCGGTCAGCCCGATGAGGAACGCGTCGAAGTACTCGATGACCTGGCGCCACACCCCGTAGATGGAGCGGTGGGCCTCGTCGATGATCACCACATCGAACGCCTCGACCGGCACCGCGGGGTTGTAGTCGACCTCCACCGGGCGTTCGGGCTCGATCAGCTCCCCGGACAACTCATCGGACTCCGGCGGCAGATCGACCTCCCCGCGCAGCATCGAGTACAGCCGCTGCACCGTGGTGATCACCACCCGCGCTGCCGGGTCGATCCGGTTGCTGGTGAGCAGCTGCACGTTGTACAGGTCGGTGAACTTCCGCCCGTCCCCGGGGGTGGCGAACTGCTGGAACTCCCGCAACGTCTGTCGGCCGAGGTTGGCCCGGTCGACCAGGAACAGCACCCGCTCAGCATCCGCGGCCATCACAAGCCGGTAGGCCAGGTTCGCGGCCATGAACGTCTTGCCCGACCCGGTGGCCATCTGCGCCAGCGCCCGCGGCCGGTTGTCCCGCATCGACGCCTCGATCGCGGCGATCGCGTGCACCTGGATCCGGCGCAGCCCGTCCGGGGGCACATCGCCGAGGCGGCGTAGCCGGGCGCGCAGCGACCCACCGTCGTGATCGGCCTGCCACTGGCGGACCCAGCGGGCCATCGTCTCCGGGCGGTGGAACCAGAACACCTGCCGTGAGCGTGGATCCGGGTCCAGCCCGTTGGTGAGCGTGGTTTCCTCACCGGTGGCCTCGTACAGGAACGGCAACGGCGCCATCAGGCTCGGCAACTCCGGTGGCAGGCCGGCGGCATACTTGGCCGACTGGGCCTCCACCCCCGCCAACGGCTTCCCCGCGGGCTTGGCCTCCACCGCTCCTACCGCGACCCCGTCGACGAACAGCAGGTAGTCCGCCCGCCCGTGGCCCGGGGCCATGATGAACTCCCGAACGGCCACACCCTGCCCGGCGTAAAGGTTCATCCCCGCGCGGTCTTGGACCAGCCATCCGGCGGTTTCGAGCTGCTGGTCGATCTCGATCCGCGCCCTCGCCTCCGCCGTCAGGTAATCCCCCATAGGAGCGATCGTAGGGTGGTTCGCCGGCCCATCACGGCTCATCCGTGCCCGGATCGCGAGAGACTGACGCCCTGGCAAACGACACGGAAAGGCCAAGGTACGGGGTTCGATGCAGTGCAGCACGTCGGCGCTCGAGGTCGCCTGCGATGAGTCCGGCAACGACGGCGAGAACCTGTTCGGCGGCAACGCCACGGTCTTCGCGCATGGCAGCGTGGCAATTTCGAGCGAGCAGGCCGAGAGCCTCATGGGGGAGCTTCGGCGTCGGACGAACGCCCAATCGGCGGAGCTGAAGTCGAAGGATCTCCTCAAGGAGAAGAACCTGGACTCCGCGCAGTGGCTGCTGCGCCACCCCGCGGTCGCCGGCCATGCTCTGGTCAACCTGACGGAGAAGCGCTTCTTCTTGGCGTGCAAGCTGTTTGATTCGACCGTCGAGGAGCAGATGCACGCAGGTGGACTCGACATCTACGCAGGGGACCAAGCGCTCAAGGTCATGATGTTCCTGTACTCCCGGGCACCGGAGGAACTCGGTAGCGCCTGGGACGAGACCCTCGAGACCTACAACCTTCTGCTCCGCTCACCCGACGAAGCCGAGATGCGCGGCCATCTCGCCAACCTGCGAGCACAGCTCTTCGCCCTCGGGCAGCAGTGCTCAGGTGTCCTCAACGACATCGTCTGCATGATCTGGGGCGGAACAGGCCACCTGCCGGTCCTCGCTCGCCAGCAGGCCGGCCTCGATGGAAGAGAGAAGCTCCGAGCGCTCGACCCGGTGCTCGCCGCGATCGGCCAGACTGCCCGCACCTGGAGCGAGCGTTCGGGCCAGGACGTGATCGTGGTGCACGACATAGCGAAGGTGCTGACCCCAGAGACGATCGAAGACCTCAAGTACCACTTGGCGAGGCCCGACCTTGTCGCGCCGTCACTCGCAGAGAGCGGCATCGTCATCAGGGACATTCATCAGGTCGACTCAAAGACCGACGCCAGGGTGCAGGCGGCGGACCTGCTGGCTGGGATCGGCCGCGCTGTCGCCGAGCGGGCGCTCCGCGGGGAAAGCCATCCTCTGCGGCACGACTTCCAGCCCATGGTCGACCCCCGCTCCATGTGGGGCGACGTTGGATCTTGGATGATCATGAACCCGACCGCCGATGGCTGACCCCTCGAAGCGATCAATCTAACTGGACGGCAAGCCCAGCTTGTCGAAGAACGCTCGGTTGCGCTCGGTGGCCGCGTTGACCAGCCTGTCAAAGCTCATCACCTCGATGTAGGCCTTGTACGGCTCGTTGAAGCCGAAGTAGCCAAGACCGTCGTGGGTCGGCCGCAGGCTCGCGTACTTGCATCTGTCGATCATCGTGGGCGTGAGGTCGGCGACGACGTAGCAGAAGGCAGGGATCTCCTGTGATGCCGGGATCGGCCGGCCAGAAGCGGTTTGCACTCCGCCGGCGCGCACGCGGTTCACGTACTCGAGGCACTGCTGAATCGGATCCTTTCCCTCGGAGGCGTCATTGCGCATCGGCCGCTTCACCTCGACGACCACGATCGACGGCAGCGGGAGGGTCTGGCCCTCTGCCGCCAGCATCGGCGAGTCGACGAGCCGTGTTGCGAGGACGTCCGGCTCCTTCGTCGAGTCCGAGCCTGTGATCGGCATGCTCTTCAGGGTCTTGTCGGACGCCAGGTAGTCGTGGAACGCAAGACGCTCGTCGATGATCCAAAGGTTCGAGGCGTCGGGGCCGATGTCATTCGATTCGGGTGCGGCTCCCGGGGAGTGACAGGCAGGTCTTCCTGAGCCCTGCTTGACGAGGTCGCCACGCCGGGGGGAATCCGCTGTTTGGGGGGTGGTTGC
>JBAVKY010000459.1:0-3099 GCA_049688555.1 Propionicimonas sp. | reverse complement strand
GCCTGCTGTTCCTGCCCGGCGTCGTCGTGACCAGCGTGCCCCTCGTCCTGCAGGGGGTCGACGTGGAGCCCGACCGGATGGTCGAGATGCGGGCATGACCAGCCGCCCCGGACCCGGAAGCCGTGCGGGCGGTCGTGGTTCCGAGCCGCCCGGTACGACGAGGTGCCGGCGACCCGGAGGTCGCCGGCACCCCATGCCCCGCTGCTCGTGCCTCAGACGGCGGTGACGTCGCGTCCGCGCACGGTCAGCGCCCAGATGACGAACACGTTCAGGGCGATGATGATAGTGCTCCAGAGCGGGTAGTACGGCAGCCAGGCGAAGTTGAACAGCGCACTGGCCACGGCCACGATGACGCCCACGGTGCGCGCCCACACAGCCGCGCGGAGGACGAAGTAGCCGGCCACGCCGACGACGACGCCCAGGATCAGGTGGAGCCATCCCCACGAGGTGACGTCGAACTGGAAGACGTACTCCTCGCCGATGACGTAGAAGGTGTCGTTTGCCAGAGCGACGACACCCTGGATGGCGTGGAAGCAGCCGATCATGATCATCATGATCGCGGCGAAGACGGTGAGGCCGGCGGCCGTCTCGCTGGGGGCGGGTTCGGTCTGGGCCTCGAAGGTGGTGCTCATGGTCTGTTCCCCTGTCAGCCCGGTCAGGCGGCGACCGCGCGGACCCTCACGGGCCTGGCGCGGTCTCTTCTGAACGAGGCTTGGTTTGTGATATCCGGACGAAGTGGACCGACCCTTTGTGCGTTACGGTGAGACTGTTGGCACGAACGAGCCGGTGGCGACTCGGCGTTACCAAGGGGTCGGTCCACGTCGGATATTGTGCACCATGCTCGTGATTGCGAAGAATGCCGGGTTCAGGTGCTGAGCCGGGCTTGCGCAGGCGCCGACGCCTTCGACCGAGGGCGGACGCACGCATCGTGCTTGGCGTGGTTGCATGCGGGCTCTGCGACCTGCGGGTTCCGCTACGGTCAGCCCGTGGTCAAGGTCGACTTCGGTCTGAGGATGACCGACCGGTGGAACGGGCGAGCACGGGGGGATCGATGAGGCTCCAGGCGGTTACGCTCGCCCCCCTTCGCATCTTCCGCATGTTCTCCTCGGAGGCGAACGCCCGACGACATCGGCGGCCCACGGACGCGCTCCTCCTGGTGCTCAGCGCCGTCCTGATCCTGATCAGCACGGCCTATGCGCCCGGTCCGTCCTCCATCGACGAGCCGATCCTCGCGCTGCTGAGCGATCTCAGCGGGGTCCTCGGCTGGCTGTGGGAGATGTCCTACGCCCTGCTGCTGGTCTGGGTGGTCCTGCTGCTGGTCGCTCCCGTGGTCCGCACCGGCCAGGGTCGGCTCCGCCTGCTTCTCGACTACTGCCTGGCGCTGATCACCTCGTTGCTGTTCTCGGTCGGGGTCAGCTGGGCGGGTGGGACCGGCCTCGAGGACAGCGTGCTCGCCCTTGTCTCAGCCGATCCTCCCCCGGTCTTCGCTGCAGTGCGCTTGGCCGTCGCCACCGCGGTCATCGTGACTGCCGCACCGCATGTGACGCGCCCCTTCCGATTGGCCGGCCGCGTTGTCGTGGCGCTCGGAGCCCTGGCCACACTGGCTCTTCAGCTCTCGCACCTCGCCGGTGTTGTCGCCGGGCTTGCGGTCGGGTTCGCCTCGGCTGCCGTCGTGCACCTGGTCCTTGGGTCTCCGGGCGGTCAGCTCACTGCCGACCAGGTCGGTGAGGCGCTTCTCGACCTCGGCGTCGGCACGCGGTCTCGCGAGATCGTGCCCGCCCGGGCGGCCGGGGAGCAGCTGGTCCGGGCGCTGACCACGGAAGGTGAGGCGCTGGAGGTCAAGGTCTTCGGCAGGGAAGCTTGGGATGCTCGGTACGTCGGCTCGCTGTGGACGGCGCTGACCAGACGCGGTGAGACACCTCGGCTCGCGGTCAGCAGGCTGGAGCGCGTCGAGCACGAGGCCGTCGTGTCGCTGTTGGCCGAGCGTGCGGGTGTGCCCGTGCTGCCGGTCATGACCACCGGCGAGGGCGTGCAGGGGGAGGCCCTGCTGGTCACGCTGGCCCCCGCTCGGGCCCTCGACCAGGGGCCGGGTGCACTGGACCAGGACGTGTGGCTGAGGGGAGCCTGGTCGGCTCTCACCGCCCTTCAGGACGCCGGTATCGCCCACCGGAGGATCACCGGAGCGCACGTCGTCGAGCGTGTCGACGCGACGATCGCGCTGGCGGATTTCGCCCATGCCCAGCTCGCGGCGTCCACCACGGACCTCATGATCGATCGGGTCCACCTCCTCGTGACACTCTCGCTGGCCTTCGGGCATGAGCAGGCTGTGGCCAGCGCGATCGAGGCCCTCGGTCCCGAGGGCTTGGCCGAGGCCCTGCCCTACCTCCAGGATCCGGTTCTCAGCCCGCCGCTCCGCCGGGCGCTGGGCACGGAATGGGACATCCAGGAGCTGCGCGACGTGGCAGTACAGCGCACGGGAGTCGACCCAGGCCCCCTGGCCGAACTGCGCAGGGTCACGGCTGGCTCGGTGGCCAAGCTGGTCCTGACCGTCGTTGTCGCGTCGTCGCTGATCGGCCTGCTGGCCGGGGTCGACTTCACCGAGGTCGTCGCGGAGCTCTCGACAGCGGACTATGCGCTGCTGCTCCTCGGACTGGTGCTCGCGCCGCTGGCCCAGCCGTTCTTCGCGGTCTCGACGCTCGCGGCGAGCCTCCAGAGGCTGCCTCACCTGCCGGTGCTGATGCTGCAGTACGCGATCCAGTTCATCGCGCTCGTCCTGCCGGCCACTGCCGCGCGCGTGGCCCTGCAGATCCGCTTCTTCGAGCGGCTGGGCGTGCCCTACGGTGCAGCGACATTGATGGGGATGATCGACGGCGTCGGTGGCTTCGTCGTGCAGGTCCTCCTCCTGATCCTCATCTCGGCCAGCTCGCTGCCCGGCGTCACGACGACGGTCACCACGGCTTCCGACAGCGGGGGCGAGGAGTCCGCGGACCCGTCCCTGTTGGCTCTGGCCGTCCTGGTCGCGCTGGCGTGGGCTGCCTTCACGCTGGCCGTGCCCCGCCGGCGGGCCCAGGTCCGTCGGGCGATCCCGCGATACCGGGC
>JBAVKY010000458.1:0-5084 GCA_049688555.1 Propionicimonas sp. | reverse complement strand
CCGGCCCACGGATCGAAGAAACCCATCACTGCTCCTTGTCGATCGAGGCCGCCGCAGACGGCTCGGTGGTGGACGGGACCACGCCTGACAGTTCTGGCAGCACCTGACCCGGCATCGGCGGGACGGGGTAGCCCCCGGCGTAAGCGTCGAAGGGGCCTTCGGGGATCAGGTCAGGCTCCGGTTCGGGTTTCTCCCCCAGGAACAACAACACCAGCAGTACCGCGACCACGATGCCGACCAGGACCCACAGCAACGGACCCTGCAGCAGACGCTCATCCGCCAGCTTCTTGAAGGTCGACACGGCCACGATCCAGCCGAGTGAGATCGGGATCAGCCACTTCCAGCCCAGTGTCATGAACTGGTCGTAGCGGAACCGCGGCAGCGTGCCGCGCAGCCACACGAAGAAGGAGATGAACAGCTGCACCTTGAGCGCGAACCAGATCGGGCCGAGCCAGGGGTTGTTCAGCAGCGGAATCAGGTTGAGCGGCCAGGGCGGCAGGTACCCACCCATGAACAGGGTGGTCGCGATCGCCGAGACCGTCGCCATGTTGATGTACTCGGCCAGGAAATACACGGCGTAGCGGAAGCCGGAGTATTCGGTGATGTAGCCCGACACCAACTCGGATTCCGCCTCCGGCAGGTCGAAGGGTGCCCGGTTGGTCTCGCCCACCATCGAAATGACGTAGACGATGAAGCTCGGCAGCAGCGACAGCCACAGCCACTGCTGCATGCCGATGTTGAGACCGAACGGGGCGATCGGCAGGCGCTGGTGCTCCACGATCGCGGAGGTCGACATCGACCCGGAGTAGAGGAACACCGCCACCATGGAGAGGCCCATGGCGATCTCGTAGGAGATCATCTGAGCGCTGGAGCGCAGCCCACCGAGCAGCGAGTACGGGGAGTTGGACGCCCAGCCAGCCAGGACGAAGCCGTAGATCCCGACCGAGGTGACTGCCAACAGCACCAGCGTCCCGACTTGCGGATCAGACAGCTGCAGCCGCGTGGTGACGCCAAACATTTCGACCTCACCGCCGAAGGGGATCACCGACCAGGCGGTGAAGGCGGCCGTTCCGGCGATCAGCGGGGCGACGGTGAACAGCACCTTGTCCACCATGGAGGGCATGAAGTCCTCCTTGATGAGCAGCTTCATGCCGTCGGCCAGAGCCTGGCCGAGGCCGAGGGGGCCATTCATGATCGGACCGAGCCGGTGCTGCATCTTGCCCACCAAGCGCCGTTCGAACCAGACGTTGAAGATCGTCCAGACCAGCAGCACCACGAACAGGACGACGACCTTGATCAGTACCAGCCACCACGGGTCGTTCATCGCACGCCACCTCCCAGGCTGAGTTGCACGCGGTTCCCGGCAACCAGACCGAACTCGGCCAGGGCGACCCCCGGAGCGTTCGTTGGCACCCAGACCGTTCCATCCACCATGTCCGCGGTCACCTCCAGCGGCAGGCTGAAGCTGCCGTGCGCGGTGACGATGCTGACCTCGGCCGCCTCCGACAGACCGGCAGCTGCTGCCGTCGCCAGGCCGACCCGGGCTACGGCGGGCTTGGCGGTGGCGGCCAGGGCCGCCTCGCCATCCATGCCGCGGCCGCCGTCGAGCAGCTGCCGCCAGCTGGCCAGCAGGTAGCCCTCGCCGTGCGTAGGGGCAGCGCCGGCCGCCAAACCCGGCCGGGCACCCTCCCAGGCACCCAGCTCGGTCAGTTCGGCGAGGGCCTGTTTCGGGGTCCGGACACCGAGCGGCCTGCCCAGGGCGTCAGCCAAAGCGGCCAACACGCGCAGGTCCGTCATCGAGGTATTCGGCGTCGAGATCACCGTGTTGACGCGACCCGGACGGTGTTCCCAGTTCAGGAAGGTCCCCGCATGCTCCTCCAGCAGGGCGATCGGGAAGACCACGTCAGCACGCTCGGTCACCTCAGACGCCCGGGTCTCAAGGCAGACCACGAAACCGGCCGCCTCGCAGGCAGCGCGCACCAGGTCGGCCGAAGCGAAATCTCGCGGTTCGAGCCCTGCCACCACGAGCGCCTTGAGGTCACCGCCATCCAGCGCCTCAAGCATCCCGGTGGCATCCAGGCCAGGATGGGCGGGCAGCGAATCGGTTTCCCAGGCTGCGGCGACGTCAACCCGGGCAGCTTTGTCGGCGACCGGACGGCCACCGGGCAGCAGCCCGGGTAGGCAACCGGCCTCAACGGCTCCCCGGTCGCCGGCGCGGCGGGGTACCCACGCCAACTGGGCGCCCGTCCGTCCGGCCAGGTCGGTGAGGGCGGTGAGGGTTCCCGGCAGGCTGGCCGCGCGCTCCCCCACCAGGATCACACTGTCGCCATCGAGGGCGAGCTCGGCGACCCTTGCCGCCTCGTCGCCAGGCGCCGTGGGAACCACCGTGGCGCCGAGCTTGGTCGACCCCTGGGAGGCGTACGGGGCGAGCGTGGTGACCGCCAGTCGCTTCTTGCGGACGGCCTTGCGGAGCCTCAGGAAGATGAGCGGGGATTCCTCCTCGGGCTCCAGGCAGACCAGCACGACCTGCTTGGCACTCTCGAGGGCGCTGTAGGTGACACCCTCGCCAAGGGCCTTACCGGCGACGGTGGCTGCCAGGAAGCTGGCCTCCTCAGCGCTGGCCGGACGGGAACGGAAATCGATGTTGTTGGTGCCGAGCACCAGCCGGGCGAATTTGGAGTAGCCGTAGGAGTCCTCGAGAGTGAGCCGGCCACCGGTCAACACGCCTACCGACGGTCCCGCGCCTTGCAGGCCGATCACCGCGGCATCGATGGCCTCGGACCACGACGCCACGCGCAGGGCGCCGTCCTCACGGATCAGCGGGTGCTTCAGCCGATCGTCGCCACGTCCGGAGACGAAGGCGAAGCGGCCCTTGTCGCAGTTCCACTCCTCGTTGACCTCGGGGGCTTCCCCGGCGAGGCGGCGTTTCACCTGGAAGTGCCGATGGTCGACTCGCAGCTGGCAGCCGCCCGCGCAGTGTTCGCAGGTCGAGTCCGTCGACACCAGGTCGAACGGACGGCTCTGGAAGCGGTACGAGGCGCTGGTCAGGGCACCGACCGGGCAGATCTGGACGACGTTGCCAGAGAAGTAGGAGTTGTACGGGTCGTCGGCGTACTTGCCGACCTGCTGCAGCGCACCCCGCTCGACCAGCGCGATGAACGGGTCGCCGGAGATCTGCTCGGAGAACCGGGTGCACCGGGCGCACAGCACGCAGCGCTCACGATCGAGCAGCACCTGCGCCGAGATCGGCACCGGCTTGGGGAACGTCCGCTTCACACCGTCGTAGCGCGACTCGCCTCGGCCGGAGCTCATGGCCTGGTTCTGCAGCGGGCACTCGCCTCCCTTGTCGCAGATCGGGCAGTCGAGCGGGTGGTTGATCAGCAGCAGTTCCAGCATGCCCTTCTGGGCCTTGCGGGCCACCGTCGAGGTGAGCTGAGTGCTGATCTTCATTCCCGGCGCGCACTCCAGCGTGCAGGACGCCTGCGGCTTCGGCATGCCGCGGCCGTTGCCCATGTCCGGGACCTCGACCAGGCACTGCCGACAAGCTCCCACCGGATCCAGCAGGGGGTGGTCGCAGAACCGCGGGATCGCGATGCCGATCATCTCGGCGGCACGGATCGCCAGGGTTCCCTTCGGCACCCCGACCTCGATGCCGTCGATGATCACCGTGATCGTGTCAACCGGGGCCACCTGGTCGGGCTTGGTCACGACGCTCATGCGTGGCCTCCTTCTGCGACGGGGAACAGCGCACTGCGGCCGTAGGGGAACAGCTCCCATGCAGGCGTGGCGTAGCCGGCTTCGAACTCGGGACGGAAGTGCCTCACAGCGGAGGTCACGCAGGCCACGGCACCGTCGGCCAAGGCGCAGAACGACTTGCCGCCGATGTCGTCACAGACATCCAGCAACTTATCGACATCACCGTCGGCCGCTTGCCCGGCCTCGAACCGCTTCAGCAGCTGCACCAGCCACCAGCTGCCCTCACGGCAGGGGGTGCACTTGCCGCAGGACTCATGCTTGTAGAACTCGACCCAGCGCAGCGTGGTGCGCACCACCGAGGTCGTCTCGTCGAAGACCTGCAGCGCCTTGGTGCCCAGCATCGATCCGACGCCGGCCATGCCTTCGTAGTCCAAGGGGGTGTCCAGATGCTCCTGTGTCAGGATCGGGGTCGAGGAACCGCCCGGCGTCCAAAACTTCAGTTCGTGGCCCTCACGGATGCCGCCGGAGAGCTCCAGCAGCTGCCGCAGGGTGATCCCGAGCGGCGCCTCGAACTGACCGGGACGCTTCACATGGCCCGACAGCGAATAGATCGTCATCCCCTTCGACTTCTCGGTCCCCATCGAAGAGAACCAGGAGGCTCCGTGGTTGATGATGCTGGGTACCGAAGCGATCGATTCGACATTGTTGATCACCGTCGGTGACGCGTACAGCCCTGCCACGGCCGGGAACGGCGGACGGAGCCGTGGCTGGCCACGACGCCCCTCCAGTGAATCCAGCAGCGCGGTCTCTTCACCACAGATGTAGGCGCCGGCGCCGGCGTGCACGATGATGTCGAGGTCGTAGCCGGAGCCCTGGATGTCCTTGCCCAGCAGCCCGGCTTCGTAGGCCTGACTGACGGCCTGTTGCAGCCGGCGGATGACGTGCAGCACCTCGCCCCGCACGTACGCGAAGGCGGTGTGGCAGCCGATCGCGTACGAGGCGATGATCATGCCTTCGACGAGGGTGTGCGGCGAGGCCATCAGCAGCGGCATGTCCTTGCAGGTGCCCGGCTCGGATTCGTCGGCATTGACCACGAGGTATTTCGGGTTCGGGTTGTCCTTCGGCACGAAGCTCCACTTCATGCCGGTCGGGAACCCCGCACCACCCCGGCCGCGCAGGCCGGAGTCCTTCACGATGTCGGTGACCCCGCTGGGTGTCAGCGCCAGGGCCTTGGCGACGGCGTCATAGCCGCCCTGGGCCCGGTAGGCGTCGATGCCCCACGAGTGGTCCTGCCCCCAGTTCGCCGACAGAACGGGCGTCAGCAGATCAGTCACAGCGTGCTCCCCTCGGCTCGCGGAGCCGCCCAGCCTTCGGCGTCAGCGATGCTC
>JBAVKY010000457.1:0-2451 GCA_049688555.1 Propionicimonas sp. | reverse complement strand
TCACCGTTCAGACCGTTCACCCAGTTGCTGAAGCGGTGACGCATGTGCTCGGGCACCCAGGCGAGTTCCTCACCGCGGGCCAGCAGGGCCTCCTTGAGATCGGCATCGCGTCCACCGTTGCGGATGTACCACTGGCGGGTCGAGACGATTTCGAGCGGCTTGTCACCCTTCTCGTAGAAGTTCGCCATACGCATGGTCGGCTTCGGTTCGCCTTCCAGCGCGCCAGCGGCGCGGAGCAGCGCGACCATGGCGTCGCGGGCCCCGTAGGCGGTCTTGCCCGCCAGTTCGCCGAAAGGCTCGGCGTTGACCAGCCAGTCGGGGGTCTCGCTCTGCATCCGGCCCTCCCTGGTCAACAGGGTGCGGGTCGGTAGCCGCAACTCGCGCCACCACTGCACGTCGGTGAGGTCACCGAAGGTGCAACACATCGCGATCCCAGCTCCCTTGTCCGGCTCCGCGGCATGGTGCGCCAGCACCGGGATCTCGACCCCGAATACCGGCGAGCTGACCGTCGTCCCGAACAGGTGGGTGTAACGCTTGTCGTCGGGGTGGGCGATCAGGGCGCACACCGAGGGAATGAGTTCTGGACGGGTGGTCTCGATGTGGATCGGGCCGCTGGCAGAGCCGAAGGCCACCCGGTAGTAGTGTCCGGGGTATTCCCGAGCTTCCAGTTCGGCTTGGGCGACCGCCGTGCCGAACGTGACATCCCACAGCGTCGGCGCCTCGGAAAGGTAGGCCTCGTCGCGGGCGAGATTGCGCAGGAAGGCCAGTTGGGCGATGCGCTGCGACTCGGTTGAGATGGTCGCGTAGAGGGTGTCCCAATCGACGCTCAGGCCCAACTCCCGCCACAGCGACTCGAAGACCTGCTCGTCGACGGCGGTCAGCTCGTGGCACAGCTCGACGAAGTTCTTACGGCTGATCGGCACCTGGCGCTTAGGATCCGGCTTGGCCGGAGCAACGAAATCCGCATCGTAGGGAACGGACGGGTCGCAGCGAACCCCGTAGTAGTTCTGGACGCGGCGCTCAGTCGGTAGGCCGTTGTCGTCCCACCCCATTGGGTAGAAGACGTGCTTGCCCCGCATGCGCTGGTAGCGAGCGATCAGGTCGGTGTGGGTGTAGCTGAACACGTGGCCGACGTGCAACGAACCGGAGACCGTCGGGGGAGGGGTGTCGATGCTGAACACCTGGGAACGGGACTGGGGACGGACGAAGGCGTAGGTGCCGGCTTCGCGCCAGCGCTGCGACCAAGTGGCCTCCAGCCCCTCCAACACCGGGCGCTCGGGTACACCCGCGCCGGCAACGGTAGCGGCGTTCAGGTTCCGGGCAGGTGGTTGCGTCATGGGGTGAATCGTAGTGAGGCGTCGCGGGGGCGTCACATCGCCGTCCGGGCGGAAGACCGGGGCCGGTAGGCTGTGCCCACCATGAGCCAGCATTCGCCCATCGGGGCAACCGCCCACGCCCGGATCGTCGCCTCACTCCAGGCCCGCTGGCCCGAGCATCGAATTGCGCGCGGTCTAGGGCGCATCGACGCGCTGTGCGACTTGTTGGGTGCCCCGCAACAGGCCTGCCCGGTGATTCAGATCGCAGGCACCAACGGCAAGGGCAGCACTGCCATCATGATCGACTCCCTGCTGCGAAGCCTGGGGTTGCGGGTCGGACGCTATTCCAGCCCCCACCTGGAGCACATCACCGAGCGGATCGCCATCGACGGCCACGCGATCACCCCCGAGCGGTTCGACGAACTCTGGGCCGACATCGAGCCGTATGTGGCCATGGTGGACGAGCGCGCGATCGACGGCGTTTCCATGACGTTTTACGAGGTGATGACCGCGCTGGCTTTCGTGGCTTTCGCGGAGGCGCCGGTGGACGTCGCGGTGGTCGAGGTCGGCTTGGGGGGTGGCTGGGACGCGACCAATGTGGCAGCCGCCCAGGTAGCCGTGATCTGCCCGATCGACTTCGACCACACCCACCTACTCGGCTCGACCTTGACTGAGATCGCCGGGGAGAAGGCCGGCATCATCAAGGAAGGTGCGACGGCGGTCCTCGCGGGCCAGGCACCGGAGGCCGCGACCGTCCTGCTGGCACGATGCGCCGAGGTCGGTGCCCGGGTCGTCCGCGAGGGCATGGAGTTCGGTCTGATCGACCGCAGCCCCGGTGTCGGCGGCCAACTGATCCGGCTGGAGACGGCGGACGGTCCGTTGGGGGACCTGGTGCTCCCGCTTTTCGGCGAACACATGGCCCGGAATGCCGCCCTCGCGGTGGCGGCGGTCGAAGCATTCCTGGGGGGCCGGGCCCTGGCTGCCGACGTGCTCGCCGAGGGTCTCGAAGCGGTGGTCGCGCCCGCGCGGACGGAGGTGGTGCGGCGCTCGCCCACCGTGGTGATCGACACTTGTCATAACCCGCATGGGGCGCGGGCCACGATCGACACCATGACCGAGGCGTTCGACTTCACCC
>JBAVKY010000456.1:0-4630 GCA_049688555.1 Propionicimonas sp. | reverse complement strand
CCCCAGGCCTGACCCTGGACGCCGGGGTGGCAGCCGCCGGCGACCTGGCCGCCCTGCCCGACGGCGAGCGGCCCACAGGCGTGTTCGCGGCCAACGACCTGATCGCCATCGGCCTGCTGCAGGGGTTCGTGACAGCAGGACTGCGGGTGCCAGAGGACATCGCGCTGGTCGGCTACGACGACATCGCCTTCGCTGCGGCTGCGGCCGTCCCGATCTCGTCGGTGCATCAGCCACGGGCCGAGATCGGCCGCAAGTCCGCCGAGCTCCTCGTGGCTGAGATCGAGGCCGCCGACGCCGAGCAGCCACATCGCCACGAGACCGTGCGGTTCACCCCGACCCTGGTTGTGCGGCGATCTTCGGCGGGCTCGCCTCCAAGGGGTTGACACACCCCGCATCGTCCTCCTAATCTCTCCCCGAGAAGTAAAACGTTTCAATCTGCGGCGAGGAGGGCGTGGGTGGACGGACAGTCGACTCCCACCCTGGAGTTGCGCGACGTGTCGAAGAGTTTCGGCGCCGTGGTCGCCCTCCGGGATGCACAACTGACGATGTACCCAGGTTCTATCCATGCCCTGGTGGGTGAGAACGGCGCCGGCAAGTCCACGCTGGTCAAGATCATGGCCGGCCTGTATGCCCGGGACACCGGCACCTTCCAGATGGAGGGCAAGCCGGTCGAGTTCCGCACCACCGCCGAGGCCAAGGCCGCCGGCGTCGCGGTGATCTACCAGGAGCCGACGCTGTTCCCCGACCTGTCGGTGACCGAGAACGTCTTCATGGGACGCCAGCCAGTGGGTCGTTTCGGTCGCATCGACCGGGCAGCCATGCGCGCTGAGGTCGTCGAGCTGATGACCCGCCTCGGTGTGGCCATCGACCCGGACCGTCCGGCCGAAGGCCTTTCCATCGCTGACCAACAGATCATCGAGATCGCCAAGGCCATCTCGCTCGACGCCAAGGCGCTGATCATGGACGAGCCCACCGCCGCCCTCTCCGGGGTCGAGGTGGAACGCCTCTTCGCGGTGGCGCGCAGCCTGCGGGACGAGGGCCGCGCCCTGCTGTTCATCTCCCACCGCTTCGACGAGGTCTTCGCGTTGTGCGACACCGTGACCGTGATGCGGGACGGGAGTTACGTCTCCACCACCCCGATCGCCGACACCGACGTCGCCTCGATCGTGCGGATGATGGTCGGTCGCGATGTGACTGAGCTCTTCCCCAAGGTGCCGGCGACGATCGGTCGCCCGCTGCTCGAGGTTTCCGGACTGACCCAGTCCGGTGTGTTCCACGACATCAGCTTCAGCGTCTGTTCCGGTGAGATCGTCGCGCTGGCCGGCCTCGTCGGCGCAGGCCGCAGCGAGGTGGCGCGGGCCATCTTCGGTGTGGATCCCTACCAGACCGGATCGATCCGCCTGGACGGCAAGAGCCTCCCGGCCGGTAAGCCCAGCGTGTCGATGAAGCACGGGCTCGCGCTGGTTCCCGAGGACCGCCGCAAGCAGGGACTCGTGATCGACGCCACGGTGGCATCGAACATCACCGACGCGATTCGCGGAACCCTGACCAAGGTGGGACTGATCACCACGGCGGCAGAGAACACCGAAGCCCAGGTGTGGGCGAGCCAATTGGAAGTCAAGACAGCCTCGCTGGACGCTGTGGTTGGCACGCTGTCGGGTGGCAATCAACAGAAGGTGGTGCTGGCCAAGTGGCTGGCCGCCAACCCCAAGGTGCTCATCATCGACGAGCCAACTCGTGGCATCGATGTCGGCACGAAGTCAGAGGTACACCGCCGGATGTCCGAGTTGGCCGGGATGGGCTTGGCGATCTTGATGATCTCCTCCGAACTGCCGGAGGTCCTTGGCATGGCGGATCGGGTGCTGGTGATGCACGAGGGGCGCCTCACCGCCGACATCCCTCGCTCCGAGGCGACGGCCGAGTCGGTCATGTTCGCCGCCACTCACTCCACTCAGGGGGCAGCGTGACCACCGTGACCGACACCGTCGCAGCGGCGCCGTCCCTGGCCTCCCGGGTCAGTGCCATCCTGCGCTCCCGCGAGACCGGCATCGTGATCGCCTTCATCCTGGTCGTGACCGCCACGACGATGGCCAACCCGGCGTTCCTGTTCAGTCCGGACGGCTGGCGCGACCTGCTGCTCACTCCGTCGATCGTGGTGGTCGTGGCGATCGGGCAGGCGATGGTCATCATCACGCGCAGCGTCGACCTCTCCGTGGGCTCCATGCTGGGCCTGACCGCCTACCTGGTCGGCACCCTGTACGTGGCCTACCCGGGCCTGCCGATCCCGCTGATGTTCCTGATCGGGATCGCCTTCGGCGGGCTGCTGGGCCTCATCAACGGGGCGCTGGTCGCCTTCGGTAAGGTCCCCGCGATGGTGATCACCCTGGGCACGCTGTATGCCTTCCGGGGCATCAACGTGGCTTGGACGGGGAGCAACCGGATCAATGCGTCCGACCTCCCCGACGACTTCCTCGCCCTGGGTACCCAGTCGATCCTTGGCATCCCGATCCTGACGATCATCGCGGTGGTCATGCTCGTGGCCGTCGCCTGGTACATGCGGAACACCCGTAGCGGTCGTGAGTTCTACGCGATCGGTTCCGATCCCGCCGCAGCAGAGCTGTACGGCCTCGCGAAGACCAGGCGGGTGCTGGGTGCCTTCGCGGCCAGTGGTGCCGCGTCCGGCCTCGGCGGGGTGCTCTACGCGGCCCGCTACGGCACCATCAACTCCCAGGCGGGGAACGGGTTCGAACTGGACGCGATCGGTGCTGCCGTGATCGGCGGCGTGGCGATCACGGGTGGTAGTGGCACGGTCATCGGTGCGGCGATCGGCGGCTACCTGTTGCTCACCATCAACCGCGCGCTTCCGGTGCTCGGCATCCCCGACTTCTGGCAGCGGGCGGTGGTGGGTGCCCTGATCATCGGCGCGATCGTGCTCGATCGGGTGCTCGCGCTCCGACAGTCCAGGCGTCTTATCGCAGAGAGGGACGCGGCATGACCACGCTCACCGCCTCAACTGCGCCGGCAGTACGGCGTAGCTACTCCAACTACGCCCGGCCGTTGTGGCAACGGCTCCTGCTGACTCGCGAGATGGCGATCATCGCCCTGCTGTTGCTGGTCCTGGTGGGGGCGTCGGTCTTGGTTCCGAAGTTCGCCAGCCCGGTGACCATGACCTATCTGCTGCTCGATGTGACCACCATCTTGTTGATCGCCCTGGCGATGGCGCCGGTGATGATCACCGGTGACATCGACCTGTCGGTGGGGAGCATGGTGGGGCTGAGCAGCGTCTTGCTGGGTCTGCTCACGCAAGCCGGGTTGTCGATCCCGGTCGCTGGAGTGATCTGCCTGGCCGTCGGCGTGCTCGGTGGCCTCGTCAACGGGCTGCTGGTCACGCGGGTCGGGTTGCCAGCCCTCGCTGTGACGATCGGCACCCTGGCGCTCTATCGGGGCATTGCGGTCGGCCTGCTGGGCACGACGGCCATCACCGACTTCGACAAGTGGTGGAAGGCACTGGCCAAGGCCAAGATCGGCAGCACCGGCGTTCCCGTGGTGATGATCCTGTTCGTCGTGCTGCTGATCGCGTTCGTGATCATGCTGCACTTCACGCCCTTCGGCAGAGGCATCTTCGCCATCGGGCTGAGCGACGAAGCAGCAGCCTTCTCCGGAGTGAACGTCCAGCGCACCAGGCTGATCCTCTTCATGCTCACCGGGGTCATGGCCGCCCTGGCCGGCATCTACTACACGCTCTACTTCGGCAGTGCCCGCGGCGACAACGCCACCGGCCTCGAACTCCAGGTGATCGCCGCAGTGGTGCTGGGTGGAGTCTCCGTGTTCGGCGGACGCGGTGCGCTGCATGGCGTGATCGCCGGCGTCCTGCTGATCGGCGCCCTGGCGTCCGCGTTGCGGCTCGCCAATGTCACCTCGGACGTGATCAACATCATCACCGGCGTCCTGCTGGTGCTGTCGGTGATCGTCGGCAGCATCACCAACTGGGTCAAGGGCAGACGCGTCCGACCGCCCACACCTCGTCCCACCCCCGGGCAGAAACCGTAACCCGGGTTCCTCACCACCACCGTCGCCGTCCGGCTCGAAGCGGAGCGGACTCGACACAACGAAAGGAAACACCCATGAAGCTCGCAATGCCCCGCACGGGCCTGCGTGCCCTTGCCGCCGTGGCTGCGGCCAGCCTCGCCCTGGTGGCAGGCTGTGCTGGCTCCACTCCGGCGGCGACCACCTCCGGATCGATGGCGCCCACCGCCTCCGAGACGAAGGCCGCCAACCTGGCCATCACCTTCCTGCCGAAGAACCTGGGCAACCCGTACTTCGACACCTCGTCCAAGGGCGGAAAGGCGGCTGTCGCCGAGTTCGGCGGCACCTTCGCCGAGGTCGGACCGGCCACCGGCAGCCCCGATGCCCAGGTGAGCTACATCAACACGCTCACCCAGCAGCAGGTCGGTGGCATCGTCGTGTCGGCCAACGACAAGGCAGCCATCTGCGACGCCCTGACCGAGGCCATGGCTGCCGGGATCAAGGTCGTCACCTTCGACTCCGACACCAACCCCGAATGCCGCAACCTGTTCATCAACCAGGCGACCTCAGAAGGCATCGCCAAGGTGCAGGTGGACATCATCGC
>JBAVKY010000455.1:0-2538 GCA_049688555.1 Propionicimonas sp. | reverse complement strand
CCAACCACGAGAAACACCACGTGGTGGGAACAATCGCGATCTACAAGGCCCCTACTGACCTATGAACTGTCGAACTCGGGACTTGGGATGCTCAGCAACGGTAGTTCGGAGAGCAGGGGATCTGGCGAGGACGTGCCGGCAGCAGTCCTGCCAGTCACCCAGGTTTGTGGCGAATGGGTCCAGAGTGTGGCCTGCATCGAGCGAGGCTTCGATGCAGTCTGCGAGCAGCTCGGCAACAGTCTCGACCTGGGCACGCTGATGGGCGTCGGTCGGAACCTCCACTCCGCTGTAGAAGAAGGGCCTCAGCTCAGGGGTACTCGATGAAGATCTGAACTACCGAGTGAAGGTGCGAGAGCGAGTCTCGAAGGCCCGCGGCACCCGCTGTCTGGTTCGCGATTCTGGTCTGGCGGGCGATCTCCCTCGACTGCCAGCCGACGAACAGCAGCGAGACGACGACGGTGGCGAAGGTGATCTGGTCAATCATTGACTCTCCCACGGTTGCGCGACGATGGCCAGCACAAAGAACGGGCCGCTCCGAGCCGGGCCACCTGCACCCGAGCCGGCACTGCGAAGCGAAGGGGCCGGCAGTCGTCGTGGCCCTCGGGATGCGGTGCGGGTCAGGGCTGGGGCGGGGGTGGGGGCGAACATGGGCAGTCTGGTGCGAGGGGGTCACCTGGGACGTGCGTTCCGCCACTTGCGGGCGAAGTCCTCTGCGACGGACCAGCTCCAGGAGTTCCCGTCGTTGCGGTAGCGGACCGGGCCGTTGGATCGGGAGAAGCTGCCGCGTACCTTCATGGTGAGCGCGCCGAGTGCCGCGGGTGCTGCGTTGGTCAGTCCGGCGCCGATGAAGTCCACGTTGCGCCATTCCCTGAGCGGTTCCGAGCTGAGCGAGTCGAGGACCGTGAGCAGCGCCGTACCTGCCTCGGATGCCAGTCGGCGGACATCGTCGTCGGTCCATTCGACGACGGGCAGTGCGTCAGACGTCACGTTGTCGGCTTCCGGGCTGAGGGGTGGCGCTACGCCTTCCTTGGGCCCGGGCCATACCTGGCAGATCGCTGAGGTGAGTTCGGCTGACCGGTTCTCGATGTCCTGTTCGGTCCACGCCTGTTCGTTGTCTTTGAGGATCTGCTTGTTGAGGACCAGGAGGCTGAAGTCGCTGAGCAGGGTCCGTTTGCCTGCGCCGGGTCGTCCGCCCTCTTTCAGCGCTGAGGCCGCGGTGTCGGTCCATGGCCGGTTCGACAGGGCACCATTGAGCGACTTGGTGACCAGGGTGAGATTGCCCAGGGTGTTCACGATCCGGTCGCGCCTGGCTGCTGCCTCAGGGTCCAACTTCGGCTCAGGATCCCAGTGATGACGCCAGCCCTGGGGCATCACGTGCTCGATCTCGAGCCCCGAGGGCAGGGGTAGTGCCTCGTACATGCTGCCCTGATTCCGCTGGTGCTGCTCCAACGCACCCAGGACGACGCGCAGTCGGTCCTGTCGGAGGTTGCCGTACATGCGGATCCCCGGCAGCTGGTCGCGCATGCGCGCGTCTGAGGGCCACAGCCGCGTTTCGGCGGCTTGCCCGGAGAGGTAGTCAACGAGTACGTCTCCGGCGGCCTCGGGCGCGGCCAAGTCCAGGGTCTTCAGCATTGCTACGGCGAACTTGTTGACGTCCTTGGTGGTCAAGCGCAGCAGGGTCCGTCGGATCGCCCAGCTCTCGAGGGCTTCGAGCCCGATCTGGACTTGGTCGCGGGGCACGCCGTGGTTCTTCGAGAGCATCCACAGGAACACGGGGGTGGTCGCGGCCAGTTCCAGGCGCTCGATCACGCGGGCCTGGAATCGGCCTTCGGGGGTGTTGGCATCCAGCTGGGCGAAGTCCCGGAATGTGTCGGCATCAGCACGTAGTTCGCCGAGGAGCTTGTTGGCGTGGGCCGCGCTGGTCATCATCGGTGCTGCGTAGTCGGTGAAGATCCGGAACGCGTTGTCGGCCTTGACCTCTTCCTGCCTGCGCATGGTCAGCCAGTACTGCAGGAAGATGTCGACCCGAGATCGGTTGAGCCGCCCTTGGCTGATCTCCTCGCGCCACCACCGGGTGTCGAACTCGGCCCACTGCGTATCGGCCCATTCCTGAACGTCGGCGCCGATCTGCTCGCCCTTGCGGAAGACCCAGTTCTTGATCAGGTCGGCCTTCAGAAGTGGGGTTCCGCGGTCGTTGAGGGTCTCGAAGATCAGTTGCGCGTCGTCGTGCCCAGTGAGGTCGATCGCGACGAGAACCAGCCGATCAGCAAGGGTTGAACTCAGCGCATCCACCCGCAATGGTTCAGACCCGGGGGGAACTGCTCCGTCCTCATCGGGCTTGCCGATGATCCACCGTTCGGCCTCTTGCCGGAAGAAGGAGTGGGCTTGGACGATGCGGTGCTCGGCATCGGGTTTCCCGACCCGATCCATCGCGTACACGAAAGCTCCGCGGTCGGCGTGCGAGGGCCACAGCTTGAAGCGTTCGTTCTTGCCAGCGAACCTCGGCGACCCGTTGAGAATCAACTCTTCGAGCGATTC
>JBAVKY010000454.1:0-5436 GCA_049688555.1 Propionicimonas sp. | reverse complement strand
TTACCTGGCCGAACGGGGCCTCGACGTGGTGTTGCTCGAGAATAGCACTTTCCCGCGCGACAAGGTGTGCGGCGATGGTCTCACCCCTCGTGCGGTGAAGCAGTTGATCCGGCTCGGCATCGACACCAGCGAGGCGGCCGGTTGGGTGCGCAACAAGGGCCTGCGGGTCTATGGCGGACGTGCCGAACCGTTCGAGTTGCTCTGGCCCGAGCTCGCCGAGTTCCCGCCCTACGGCCTGGTCCGCGCCCGGGCGGACTTCGACAAGATCCTCGCCGAGCATGCCGTCGCCGGCGGGGCACACCTGTTCGAGAACACCACTGTCACCGGAGCCGTCATCGATGAGCGCAGCGACCGGATCACCGGCGTCACGGTCAAGGACGGCCGCGACTTCAGCGCCCCGATCGTGATCGCCGCCGACGGCAACTCCTCCCGACTGGCGTTGTCGATGGGTCTGGAGAAGCGGACGGATCGTCCGATGGGCGTGGCCGTCCGCACCTACTACACGAGCCCGCGCAGCGACGACGACTTCATGGAGTCCTGGCTGGAGCTGTGGGACGGCAAGCGCGGTGAATCGAACCTGCTCCCCGGCTACGGCTGGGTGTTCGGCATGGGCGACGGCACCTGCAATGTGGGGCTCGGAACGGTCAGCTCCCGCTCCACGCCGGCCAAGCTCAACTACCGCGAGATGTTCAGCGCGTGGGTCGCCAATACGCCCCCGGAGTGGGGCTTCACCCCCGAGAACCAGGTTGGTCCGATCCTGGGCGCGGCGCTGCCGATGAGCTTCAACCGCCAGCCCGCCTACAACCGCGGCCTGCTGCTGGTGGGCGATGCCGGCGGAATGATCAGCCCGTTCAACGGTGAGGGCATTGCCTACGCCATGGAGGCAGCCGAAATGGCTGCGGACGCGATCATCGACGCGCACTTCCGGGGCGTCGGCACGCCGAGCGCCGAGAAGGCCCTGCAGGGCTACGTTTCACGACTCAAGGGCGAGTGGGGCGGCTACTTCCGGCTCGGGCAGGTGTTCGTTTCCCTCATCGGCCATCCCCAGGTGATGCATCTGTGCACCACGTACGGCCTGCCGCGGCCGGTGCTGATGCGCTTCACCATGAAGTTGCTGGCACACCTGTACGACTCGCGCGATGGTGATTGGATGGACAAAGTCATCACCACGCTCACAAAGGTGGCACCCTCAGCATGACGAATCTGGCAGGTACTCCCGGAAGGTCTGGTCGTTGATGAGCCCATACATCCCGATCCTCGGCATCATGGCGTTGGCCGCAGGGTTCCTGGCCATTTCCGTCGCGCTCAGTTCGTTCCTGGGCCCGCGGCACTACAACCGCGCCAAGTACGACTCCTACGAGTGCGGGATCGACCCCACGCCGGCGCCGGCCGGTGGCGGACGCTTCCCGGTGAAGTACTACATCATCGCCATGCTGTTCATCATCTTCGACATCGAGATCGTGTTCCTCTACCCGTGGGCGGTCACGTTCGGCCAGCTGGGCTGGTTCGCACTCGTCGAGATGGTGCTGTTCATGGTGACCGTCTTCATCGCCTACTTGTATGTCTGGCGACGAGGTGGTCTGGAATGGGACTGACTGGAATGGGACTGGGGCGCCAGGAAGGGATGAGCAATGGGCATTGAGGACAAGATCCCCCAGGGTGTGGTGCTGACCACGCTGGAGGGTGTGTTCGGGTGGATGCGTCAGGCGTCCTTCTGGCCGGCGACGTTCGGGCTCGCGTGCTGCGCGATCGAGATGATGACGTACGGCGCGCCGCGATTCGACGCCGGGCGGTGGGGCCAGGAGGTCTTCCGGGCCTCCCCACGTCAGGCTGACCTGATGATCATCTCCGGCCGGGTGAGCCAGAAGATGGCCCCGGTGCTGCGCCAGGTCTACGACCAGATGCCGAACCCGAAGTGGGTCATGGCCATGGGCGTCTGCGCCTCCTCAGGTGGCATGTTCAACAACTACGCGATCGTGCAAGGTGGCGATCACATCGTCCCGGTCGACATCTACGTCCCCGGGTGTCCGCCGCGTCCCGACATGCTGATCGACGCGATGTGGAAGCTCCGCAAGGACATCGTCATGAAGCGGCCGATGGCGGCCAACGAGATCGCAGCGCATGAGGCCGCCGAGGCCGCGGCACTGTTGGCGCCGGCCACCCACGAGATGAAGGGGCTCATGCGATGACCGATGAGAAGCTCCCCGGCGACCAGCCCACCGAGGAACTCCAACTGGTCACGCCGGCCGGGCCCGACGTCGTTTCCGTCCGGCGGGGTATGTGGTCCACCGGTACCGGCGACACCTCCGGCTACGGACGGATCGTGCGTGAGGTCACGCGGGCTACCCCCGCTTCGGGGCATCTCGGCTCGTGGTTCGACGCGGCGCGCGATCGGCTTGCCGTGCTGGTGCCCGACCCGTTCGTCAAGGTGGTGTACGAGTTCGGGGAGCTCACCTTCTACATCCCCCGCGAAAAGCTCACCGACGTGATGTGGGCGCTGCGTGACGATGCCTACCTGCGGTTCGAGTTCTGCGCGTCGGTCTCCGGGGTGCACTACCCCGAGCAGGCCGGCGAGGAACTCCACGTGGTCTACCACCTGCAGTCGATGACCCACAATCGCCGGCTCCGGGTCGAGACCACCTGTCCTGACTCGGATCCGCACGTCCCCAGCGTGGTGGCCACCTACCCGGCCGCCGACTGGCACGAACGCGAGACCTGGGACATGTTCGGCATCATCTTCGACGGCCATCCCCACCTGACCCGGATCCTGATGCCGGACGACTGGGTAGGCCACCCGCAGCGCAAGGACTACCCGCTCGGCGGCATCCCCATCGAGTACAAGGGCACCACCGTCCCGCCGGTTGACCAGCGCAGGAGCTACCGATGACAGCCCAGCACACCGACTACTACGCCAACCCGGGCGACGAGACCGAGGGCACCGTCTACACCGCCATGGGCGGCGGTGACTTCGCCGACATCGCTCGCGAGCAGGCCGATCGGGGTGACGAGACGCTCGTCATCAACATGGGCCCGCAGCATCCGTCCACGCACGGCGTGCTCCGGCTGATGGTGGAGTGCGACGGCGAGACCGTGAAGAGCATTCGTCCTGGTATCGGGTTCCTGCACACCGGCATCGAGAAGAACATGGAGTACCGCTCCTGGACCCAGGGCACCACGTTCGTGACCCGGATGGACTACGTCTCCCCGCTCTTCAATGAAGCCGCCTACTGCCTGGCGGTCGAACGCCTGCTGGGCATCGAGGACAAGATCCCGCAGCGCGCCACCGATATCCGGGTGCTGATGATGGAGCTGTGCCGCATCGCCTCCCACCTGGTCGCCGTCGGCACCGGCGGGATGGAGATCGGCGCGCTGACGGTCATGACCATCGGCTTCCGCGAGCGTGAAATGATCCTCGACTTCTTCGAGGCCGTCTCCGGGTTGCGCATGAACCACGCGTACATCCGTCCGGGTGGAGTTGCCGGCGACCTGCCCGAGACCGGCATCGCGCAACTCCGCACGCTGATCGGGTGGCTCGAGAAGCACCTTCCCGAGTATGCGGCCTTCTGCAACGAGAACCCCATCTTCAAGGGCCGCATGTGCGGCATCGGACACCAGGACCTGTCCGCGTGCTTCGCACTCGGGGTGACCGGGCCGGTGCTCCGCTCGACCGGCTACTCCTGGGACCTGCGTCGCCAGCAGCCGTACTGCGGCTACGAGACCTACGACTTCGACGTCATCACCTGGGACACCAGCGACGCCTACGGTCGCTTCCGGGTGCGGTTGCAGGAGATGTGGGAGAGCCTGAAGATCGTCAGGCAGGCCGCCGACCGGCTCGAGGCCTCCACCGGCCAGCCCGTCATGATCGACGACCCGAAGATCGCCTGGCCGGCGCAGCTGGCCATGGGCTCGGACGGCCAAGGCAACTCCAACGAACACATCAAGCACATCATGGGTGAATCCATGGAGGCGCTGATCCACCACTTCAAGCTGGTGACCGAGGGCTTCCGGGTGCCTGCCGGCCAGGCCTACGTGCCGATCGAAAGCCCCAAAGGCGAGATCGCGTGCCACATCGTCTCCGACGGTGGCCGCAAGCCGTATCGCGTCCACATGCGGGATCCAGGGTTCAACCACCTGCAGTCGGTCCCGATCCAGTGTGAGGGCGGCATGATCGCCGATGTGGTGGTGGCAATCGGGTCGCTCGACCCGGTGATGGGAGGCGTCGACCGATGAGCGGCCATGAGTTCCAGTCCTACTTCCCCGAGTCCGGCTCGGTGGACATGACGGACACCTCGACGAGCATCGACGAGAGCACGATGGTCGAGCTGCGCGAGTTGGCAGGCCGCTACCCGCAACCTCGCTCGGCGCTGCTGCCGATGCTGCACCTGGTCCAAAGCGTGGACGGACGGATCTCGCCAGCCGGAATCGAGGCCTGCGCCGAGGTGCTCGGCATCACCACGGCCCAGGTGTCGGGCGTCGCGACGTTCTACACGATGTACCGCCGCCGCCCGGGCGGGAAGCACCACGTCGGGGTCTGCACGACGGCGCTGTGCGCGGTGATGGGGGGCGACGCGCTGCTCGAGAAGGTCGAGGCCAAGCTGGGGATCCACGCCGACGAGACCACCGCCGACGGCACTTTCAGCTTGGAGCGGCTCGAATGCAACGCGGCCTGCGACTTCGCACCGGTGATGATGGTCAACTGGGAATTCATGGACAACATGACCCCCGAGAAGGCCGAGGGGTTGTTGGACGACCTCGCCGCCGGACGTGAGGTCAAGGCGACCCGAGGCGCGACGATCACCTCCTGGCGCGAGGCGGAACGCGTTCTCGCCGGATTCCCGGACGGACGCGCCGACGAGGGCCCCAGCGCCGGGGATGCCTCGTTGCTGGGTAAGAGCATCGCTGACGCCGAAGGCTGGGCGGCTCCGCGAGCCGAGGGGAGCACGCTGTGACTGATCTGCTGACGCCCGTCCTGTCGGCGAACTGGGGGCAGGACCACTCGTGGGGCATCGACGCCTACCGGGCCCAGGGCGGCTATGACGCCGTGGCCAAGGCCTTGGCGCTGACACCCGGCGAGGTCACCGACATCGTGAAGGACGCCGGCCTGCGCGGCCGGGGCGGTGCGGGGTTCCCGACCGGCATGAAGTGGAGCTTCGTGCCGAAGGACAACCCGAACCCGAAGTACCTCGTCGTCAATGCGGACGAATCCGAGCCCGGCACCTGCAAGGACATGCCGCTGCTGATGGCCTCGCCGCACACCCTGGTCGAAGGCATGATCGTCGCCTCGTACGCGATCGGCTGCCACACCGCCTTCGCCTACGTGCGGGGAGAGGTGTTGCACGTCATCCGCCGGCTACAGCAGGCAGTGACCCAGGCCTACGAGGCCGGGCTGCTGGGCAAGGACATCCAAGGCTCCGGCTACGACCTCGACATCATCGT
>JBAVKY010000453.1:0-14240 GCA_049688555.1 Propionicimonas sp. | reverse complement strand
GTCGCCTCCCCGTGACTTCTCCGCCCCCGCCGAGATCGCCACCAGGTCAGCGGCCGACCGTACCCGGTGGGCGGCCAGCATCGCCGCGCAACCCAGGATGACCGCAGCGGCCACCACGGCTGCCACCAGCACACCCGCCGCGGCGATCATCGTCCCCGAACCGCGTTGACTCACCACTCAGCCCCCCTCTGCCAGCACGGTCGCCTGCACGCTGATGGGTACCGCGGGCAGCCACGCCACCCAAGGGCGGGCGGGCAGCGCCACCACCACCGTCACGGTCAGGTCTGCCCGCCGAACGGTCACCTCGGCATCCCGGGGACGGTCGCGGCGAGCCCGGTCGGCCGCCGCCGTGTCACCCCGAGCCTCCTGGCGGGCGACCTCGGCGGCCGTGTCCTGACACTGGATGACCAGCCCCAGGACGGTCACCAGCCACGAGATGACCACGGCGATTCCGGCTGCGCCGAGCATCGCGAAGGCCAACTCGACCGTCACCATTCCACGCTGCTTCATCGTTCCTCCCTTCGAGGGTGGGGGTGTGGCCGCCCCCACCCTCGGACCGCTCAGGACCCGGCGAACATCTGCATGACGACCTTGAAGACCAGCTGCACCAGCTCCCAGAGCACCCTCTGGAACTCGGGATTGTTGATGATGCTGATCAACACCGACACGATGCTCACCGAGGCCACCGTGCCCACCGCGTATTCGGCGGTCGTCATGCCCCGCTCGTCGTGTCGCGGCGGCACCTTGACCAGTGCGTTTCCCATGGTTGGTCTCCTCTCGTGACTCCCCTTGCGGGAGACACCGAAGAGTCTCAGGAGGCGGCCCGGGAATGGTTCAGCCCGAATTCGGCCCTGTGGATGGCGCTTCGGGACGTCGTCAACCTGTGGACAACCACGTGGGAGCACCCTGTGGCGCCCGGTGGCGAGCTGCCACATCAGCCGAAGAACTGGCTGACCAGCCCCCCGATGATCGGGACGATCCCGATCAACACGAATGCCGGCAGGAAACAGACCATCAACGGCAGCACGCTGCGCACCCCCACCCCTTTGGCCCGCACCTGGGCGGCGGCCAGAGCCTCCCGACGCGCGTCCAGGGCCAGGCCTCGCAGCAGTCTCGCCAGGCCGATCCCACCGCCGACAGTGCGTGCCACCTCCCTGCCAAGCTGTTCCATCCCCGGCTCCGTCGCGAGTTCCCGCCAGGCCTGCGCTTCCCCCACCCCGAGTTGGATCTTGGCCGAGACCGTCGACAGCAAGTCACCGACCACCCCACCGACCGCTGGCGCCACGGCGTCGACCGCTACTCGCAACGGCAGACCGCCTTCGACGACCACCGCCAGCAGGTCACAGGTCTCCGGCAGCCCTGCCACAACCTGCTCGCGGCGACGCGCCTCGGCCGAGCGGGTGAAGCGTCCAAGCAGGACGAACGCCGCCAGGCCGCCACACCCTGCGGACAGCCACCCGGTCCACCCGAGGCCGCCACCCCAGGCCGCGATCGCCAGTGCCACAGCGCCCGCCACCAGGCCGCGTTGCTGCGCCGGCATGGCATGGGCAACCGGCAGCAGCCACCCCGGTAGCCGAGAACGGCGGTCGTTCTTCCGTAACCGCGCTGCCGGTGGGGGCCTGATCCACAGCAGCACAGCTGCCCCGGCGGCCACGGACGCCACGACGGTCCATTCCATCGGATTCCCCTCTCGTTCGCTGCCGAGGCATCAGTCGCTCCCGTGCCGGTCGGCCAAGAGCTCGGTCCACACCAGCCCGGCGCAGGCCAGCGCAGCCCCCACCACCAGGCATGCCTGTCCGGTCACGGAGCCGGTCAAGTACGCCACCGGGTCTCCGCCGACGGCAAACCCGAGCACCACTCCGGCCACCGGCAGGACGCCCAGCAGGCGCCCAGTCGCCCGGGGGGCAGCCAGTTCCGCATCGACGGTGTGGCGGATCTCCGCGGTGGCTGCCAGCCGCTCGGCCAGGCCGTCCAGCGTGACCGTCAGGGAGGCCCCCGTCCGGACGGCGACCCCCCAGCCGTTTGCCAACTCGCCAAGGCCTGAGTGCCCTGGCGTCGCGCTGAGGACGCGCAGGGTGTGGGGCACGGAACCTCCCAGAACCTGGACCGCGGCGGCGGCGGCGAGCAGGGGGGCATCGACAGCCGCCGTCGACAACGCCGAGGCGGGCACCAATCCGGCGCGTAGCAGCCCCGCCAGGAGTTGACACGAGCGCACCACTTCCAGTTCTGCCTTGGCCGCGCTGCGGCGTCGCCGGTTTCGGCGCAGCACCCAGGCCGCGGTCGCGGTCACTAGGGCGAGACCCACCCCCAGCGCCCAGCCGCCCAGCCAGGTCCCTGCGAACGCCCCGACCAGAGCGGTCAGAATCACCCACCACGGGGGTGCGGCGCGGGCCTTGGGCTGTCGAACCTCGTCGAGCCGACACAACCCAGGACGCCGGGCCAAGCCAAGCCAGGCCGCGACGAACGCGGCCGCCGCCGCCAGCCCGGTCACCGAACCACCATCCGCTCCAGGACGCCGTAGCCCTCACACCGCAGGACGCCGCCCCCCGGCTCGAACCGGACGGCGGGCAGCGCGACACACAGCCCGGAGGGTTCGGGCTGGATCACCCGGATCTCCTCCACCCAGCGACGTCCCCCCGCCAGCCGACGAATGTGCACCACCAGGTCGAGAGCAGCTGCCACCTGCGCATGGAGCGCGGCTCGGCCCAACCCACCCAGGGCAGCCAACGCCTCGAGCCTGGCAGGCACGTCCTGAGCCGAGTTGGCGTGAATCGTGCCGCAGCCACCCTCGTGGCCGGTGTTGAGCGCCATCAGCAGGTCGACGAGTTCGGCTCCCCGGACCTCACCCACGACGAGCCGGTCCGGTCGCATCCGAAGTGCCTGCCTGACCAGGTCCGTGAGCGATACCGCGCCGGCCCCTTCGGCGTTCGGCGGGCGCCCTTCGAGCCGGAGGCAGTGCGGATGCGCGGGTGCCAGCTCCCGGGAGTCCTCGGCGATGACGATCCGTTCGCCACCGGGAACCAGCCCGAGCATGCTGGCCAGCAGCGTGGTCTTGCCGGAACCCGTGCCGCCCGAGATCAGAAAGGCCCGCCGCCGCTCGATGATGCGGGCCAGCAGTGCTGCCGCGTCTCGGTGCAGCGCGCCACCCGACACCCATTCGGCAAGGCTCATGGCCGCCCGCCGGGGCACGCGCAGCGACAGGCAGGTCCCGGATTCGGCGATGACCCCCAGCACGGCGTGGACCCGCACTCCATTGGCCAGCCGGGCATCCACGAACGGGGCACCCTCGTCGAGCCGCCGTCCGACCGACGCCGCCAGCCGGACGGCCAGCCGCCGCACCTGGGCCTCGTCGGTGAAGCTGACCCGGGCGCGTTCCAGCCCTCGGCCGCGGTCGAGATACACGTGGTCGGGACCATTCACCAGGACATCGGTGACCCCCTCGGTCGCCAGCAACACGTCCAGCGGACCAGCACCGACCGACTCCCGACGCAACTCCTCCACCGTCGCGCGGACGACCCCCTCGCTGGCGAGCTGACCGAGGCTGCGCAGGGCCGCGCCCACCTCAACCGGCCCGCCGCTGAGATGGTGTCGGACCAGGTACTCCCGAACCTGTTCGAGCGACACGTCACTCATGGCCGTCACCGACCAGGTCGAGGACCTCCTGGCAGGCGCGCCGATAAGCCCGCCCGGCCCGGGTCGGTGGCTCCCCACGTTCGGCGGCACCGGGTAGCCGTCCGTCTTCTGGCAGGGTGCCGACGACCTCGATCCCCAGCGCCTCACAGACCATGGCCGCGGACACCGCCGGCCCGGCCCGCCGCAGGACGGCCACGGCGCCGTCGGGCTGGTGGGTTCGCAGCACCTCACGGGCGGCCGCCACCCCGCGCACACAGGCATGCACCACGAGCACCACGTGGGTCGCCAGCCGTGACGATTCGCGCGCGGCCTGCGTCAGCGCCCGACCGGGATCGACGATGACCAGCCGGTGACCTCGCCGCAGCGAGCCGATGATGGCCGCCAGCGGCTCACGTGCCAGATCGGGAGTGGGACCACGTGCCATCGACACCAGCGAGACTCCCTCGACCACGGGCAGGTAGCGGCGCAGTTCGCCCACATGCCCGTCGGCTCCGCTCAACCGTGGCCAGCGCCAGCCGTCGGAACGTTCGGCACCCAGCAGCAGGTCGATCCCGCCGCCGGTCAGGTCAGTGTCCACCAGCGCGGCCGCCTCCTTGCGGGCGCTCAGACAGGCCAATGTGGCAGCCAGAGTGGAGGCCCCGACCCCGCCCGAGCCTCCCAGGACGGCCACCACCGGCGCCCGCCCGGGCCCGGTACCACCTCCCGCCAGCACGGCGCCCAGCCAGGCGGCCCCCTGAGGCAGCGCGATGACCTGCGCGCCCAGCGGCGCCGACCAGGTGGCCAGAGCAACGGCGTCGCGTCCAACCAGGAAGACCCGGTCACGCGGCGGCAGCGCCAGACCGGCCACTCGCTCCGCCTCGTCGGCGGAGATGAAGAGCACGTCAGCCGTCCGCCACCCCTGCGCCAGACCGTCCAGGCCCACGACCCGCGTCGGAACCTCCTGCGCCGCGCCAGCGGACAAGATCACGTCCTGGGTCTCCCCGGCTGCCGCCATCACCAGCACGTCGCGCTCCGCGTTCTCCACGACCACAGCTTCACGAGCCCCGGGCAGGATCGGTTCACCACCTCGCAGCCTGGGGACGGACACCCCTCCAGGCAAAGTCCTATCCACAATTCCCCAGGTACTATGCCGCCATGCCGAGTCAACGACCTGCGCTGCCGCAGTCGGCGTTCGACTGGCTTGCCGGACACCGGCAAGACGCCCTGCTCGCGGTCGGCGCCGCCTCACTCACCCCCGCACGCCACCTGGTCGGCACTGGCACGCTGACGCTGGTCGACCGGGCGACCAGCCGCTTGGCCGCCGCGGCGCACCGCCATCCCGGCCTGGGTGTCGTGGCGGGCGCCCCCGATGCCCTGCCTTTCGCCTCCTGCAGCTTCGACCAGGTAGTGGTCGCCGAACTGCTGCACACCCTGGCACCTCGGCTCTGCCTGGCCGAGTTCGCACGGGTACTGCGTACTGGGGGAACCCTGGCTGTCCTGCAGACCGTCCGCGACGACTCGGTGCCCTGGGTTCGGAGGCTGGCAGCGATCCTGCGGCAGGTCGACCCCACCGCGATGACGAGCGACGAATCAGCGACAGCGGTGGCCCTGGCGGACAGCCGTTACTTCCCCACGGCGGAACAGCGGCGGTTCCGACTCTGGATGCCGGCGGCCAAACCAGAACTGCTGGCCATGGTGGAGCGCCTGCCGGGCATCTCGGGCGCCGAGCCCAGCGACCGTCAGGGAGTCCTGGCAGCCGTCGGCGCCCTCTATGAAGCGTCGGCGCGAGTCCCCGAACCGCTGCTGTTGCCCTACTCAGTGGTGTGCTGGCGCGCCCAGGTCGACCACAGCCAGCTCACCGCCCCGATCGAGCTGCCCGAGGATGGGCTGCGGATCTCCATCTGAGGCGGGGGCAAACCACTAGGCTGGCGGTACCACACGCCGAAGGAGCTCGCGATGGCCGATCAAACCAACCCAGGGATCGCCGAGATCATCAGCAACATCCAGGCCGACGTCACCGCCATCGTCAAGGGCGAACTCGAGCTGGTAAAAGCCGAGTTGATGCCGCAGGCCATGTCGGCGGGCATCGGGGCGGGGTTGTTCGGCGCAGCCGCCTACTTTGCGATCACGGGTGGGACGCTGCTGTTCCTCGGCCTGTCGTTCCTGCTGTCGCTCGGGTTCATGGCGTGGTTCAACCTGCCGCTGCTGGGCGCTGCCGCCTGGGGCTTTTCGCTCATGGCGGTGCTGGTGTTCCTGGTCGCCGGGGTGCTGGCGCTCGTCGGCAAGCAACAGCTGGTCTTCGTCAAGCCCGACGCGACCATCGCCCAGGCCGAGGCTTCGGTGGCCAGCCTCAAGTCCGCGCTCGAAAGCGGCAAGCAGGAGGTCGCCGGCCTTTCGCTCACCGGCAAGCCTCGGCAACCTCAGTTGACCTGAGTTCCACCCGGACGGACGCCGATCCACCCCGACACCCTCCGGCACCCGGCCGCCATCAGCCCACGCGGTAGACCCGCGACTCCCAGGGCTGCAGCAACGTCGAGTCGTTGTCGTGGGTGCCCAGCAGCAGTTGCGCGCCGGCCGGGGACGGCAACCCCTCGGCGGGAAGCCAGGTCGCCTGGGAAGCCAGGTTCGCCACCACCAGCAGCATGTCATCCCCCAGTGTCCGGGTGTAGGCGAAGAGCCGCTCATCGCCAGGCAACAACAGGTCGAACCGGCCCTCGCGCACCACCGCCAGGTCGTGACGCAACGCGATCAACGCCCGGTAGTGGTGGAAGACCGAACCGGGGTCGGCGACCGCCGCCGCAGCATTGATTTCGCCTGAGTCGGCATTGACCGGCAGCCACGGAGTCCCGGCGGAGAAGCCCGCGTTGGCCGTCGCGTCCCAGGGCATCGGCGTCCGGGCGTTGTCCCGGCTCTTCAGCATGATCACCGGCATGAGCTGCTCGTCGGGCATCCCGAGCCGCAACGCCTCGGCATGAAACCTTGTGGTCTCCAGGTCCTGATACTGCTCGATGCGGGCCAGTCCGGCGTTGCGCATCCCCAACTCCTGGCCCTGGAAGATGTACGGCGTCCCCTTCAGCAGGTGCAGCACGGTCGCCAGGGACTTCGCGGAAGCCACGCGGAAGCCCGGTGCGTCGTCTCCGAACCGCGACACCGACCGCGGTTGGTCGTGGTTCTCGAAGTACAGGGAGTTCCAGCCGCGTTCGGCCAGCCCGTCCTGCCAGTGCGCGAGATTCCGCTTCAGGTCGACCAAGCGCGCCGGACGGTGTTTCCATTTGAGCTGTCCTGGCTCGTTGTCGAGCGTCATGTGTTCGAAGGTGAACACCATGCCCAGCTCGCGGTTCTCGGTGGCGGTGTATTCCCGGGCGTGTTCGACGTCCACCAGCACCATCTCACCGACCGTGAACAGGTCGCGTTCGCTGAGCCCGACCTCGCGGTTCATCTCCCGCAGGAACTCGTGCATCCGGGGTCCGTCGGTCACCATGGCCGGGTCGTAGCACAGCCCGATCTCCGGCGTCTCGACACCGTCGACCAACGGCAGCGTCTTGGAAATCAGGTTGATGACGTCCATCCGGAAACCGTCCACCCCGCGGTCCACCCAGCGGTTCATCAGGGCGTACACCTCCGCGCGCACCGCCGGGTTCTCCCAGTTGAGGTCGGGCTGCTTGCGGCTGAACAGGTGCAGGTAGTACTCCCCGGAGGTCTCGTCGTACGACCAACCCGGACCCGAGAAGAACGAGCCCCAGTTCGTCGGTTCCGCGCCCGGAGCCCCCGGTTCGTGGCCCGGGCGGGGAGCGCGCCAGTAGTACCAGTCACGCTTGGGCGAGGACGGATCCCGCGACTCGACGAACCAGGGGTGCTCGTCGGAGGTGTGGTTGACGACCAGATCCATCACGAGCTTCATGCCTCGGGCGTGCAGGCCGGCGATCAGCGCGTCCAGGTCGGCCAAGGTGCCGAACAGAGGATCGACGTCGTCGTAGTCGGAGATGTCGTAGCCGTTGTCGTCCATCGGCGAGCGGTAGATCGGCGACAGCCAGACCACATCCACTCCGAGGTCAGCCAGGTAGTCGAGGTGACCGATGATGCCGGGGAGGTCTCCGACGCCGTCGCCATCGCTATCAGCGAAGCTGCGGGGATAGATCTGGTAGACGACCGCTCGCTTCCACCACGGGGTGGCTGTGGATTCCATTGCCCCATCCTGCCCCTCCAGCGACGTCGGCGGGACGCTCAGAGCCGATCGCTGAGGAAGCGGGGAGGGATCTCGCTTCGCCGCGACTGATCCCAGGGCAGCGTCCAGTCCAACAGCTCGAACAGCCCGTCCAGCAGGTAGGCGGTGAAACCCCAAACGAACAGGTCGTCCACCAGGAAAGTCGGCCCGGTCAGGCCGGAGGGATGCACCCACGTCAACCGGTTCGCTGGGTCCAGCAAGGCGGCCACCCTCACCTGATGGACGGCGGCGATCTCCCCCACATCCACCGGCACGAGTCGGCGCGGCCGCCGCCACCAGCCGACGGCGGATGTCACGTCGAAGCCACTACGGACGATGTGGGCAGTGGGCAGCACACCCAGCACCTCGACGGAGTCAGGGTCGATGCCGACCTCCTCGTTGCCTTCCCGCAGGGCAGCAGCCACCGGATCGGCGTCACTGGGTTCGATCCGTCCGCCGGGAAAAGCCACCTGCCCGGCGTGATGCCGCAGGTCGGGTCGCTTCTCGACCAGCACGACCTCAAGGCCGGCCTCGCCTTGGCTGAGCAGGATGAGGACCGCTGCGGCGCGGGTGCCACGCGGCGTTCTGGCCCCGGGGATGCGCCCGAGGGCGTCCGTCCGGGCGAACCGTTCAGCCGCCTGCCGCAGTTCGATCGGCACGTCGCTCATGACAGCCCCTTGCGTACCCAGCCGCGCAGTTCGGCGGTGGATGCGAACGCGCCGGCATGCCTGGCGACCACCTTTCCGTCCGCGTCGAGCAGCAGCGACAGCGGGATGCCGGGAACCCCCACGGGTCCGGAGGTGACTTTCGCGGGATCCTGCAGCTGCGGGTACGTCCAGCCCACCAACTGCGCGAACTCGATCGCCCAAGCGGGCTGCGGGTCGTCGTAGTTGACGCCCAGCATCGACGCTGGGGCTTCCTCGTCGGCGGCGAACTCGGCCAGGTACGTCGCCTCCTGCCGGCACGGCAGGCACCACTGGGCCCAAAAATTGATCACCGTCGGGCCCCGCAGCGCGGCGAGGTCGACCGCGGTGTCGCCGCCGAGGCACGCCAGGCTGAGCTGCGGCAGGCCGCCGGCGACCGGTCCGGACGGAGTCGGCCGCGGGCAGTCAGCGATCCCGGCGGCCCGACGGGCAGCCACCAGGTCGGTGCTCGGCGTCGGCGAGGTGGCTGGCGTCGGGGCGCAGCCCACCAGCAGCAGGGCCGCGATCGCGAGCGCGAGCCGCTTCATCCGCGGGGCTCCCGGATCAACGCGGCAGCCACCTGCGGGTCGGTCGGCCCTTCGCCATAGGACGGGCACAGCCGAGCAACCGGGCAGGCGCCACAGGCTGGGCGGCGGGCATGACAGCGTCTTCTGCCGTGCCAGATCACCCGATGGTTCAGCAGCACCCAGTCGCGCTTCTCAAAGAGCTCGCCGATGTCGGTCTCGATCGCTTCCGGCTTGGTCTGGGTCGTCCACCCGAACCGGTGGGCGAGGCGGATCACATGGGTGTCCGTGGTGATCCCTGGCACGCCGAAGGCGTCACCCAGGACGACGTTCGCGGTCTTGCGTCCGACGCCCGGCAGGGTGATCAACTGGGCCAGCGTGCCCGGCACCTGGCCCCCGAAATCCGCCACCAGAGCTGCCCCAAGCCTGATCAACGCATCGCTCTTGGCCCGGAAGAACCCGGTGGGGAGGATCAGCGCCTCCAGTTCGGCCCGGTCGGCACTGGCCAACGCGGCGGCGTCCGGGTAGCTCCGGAACAACTCGGGAGTGACCGAGTTGACCCGGCGATCGGTGGACTGCGCCGACAGGACGGTGGCCACTAGGAGCTGAAGGGGCGTGGCGAAATCGAGCTCGCAGTGAGCCTCCGGGTAGGTCTCACCCAGCCTTCGGTTGATCGCCCTGGCGCGCCTCACCAGTGCTAGGCGCGATTCAGAAGGTGGCAGCGTTTGCTTCGACAACGAGCTCCACCTCGACCGGGGAGTTCAGCGGCAGCACGGCGACCCCGACCGCACTGCGGACGTGTTGGCCGCGTGGGCCGAAGACGGCCTGCAGCAGCTCGGACGCCCCGTTCGCGACCTGCGCCTGACCGGAGAAACCGGGGTCGCTGGCCACGAACACCACGACTTTGACGACCCGCCGGATCCCGTCGACGCCGCCTGCCACGCTCGCCGCGGCAGCGATGGCGTTCAGCGCAGCCGTCCGCGCCAGGTCATAGGCCTGCTCCGGGGTGACGTCGACGCCCACCCGTCCGGTCAGGGGCAACTGGCCTGCCACCATCGGCAGCTGGCCGGAGGTGAACACCTGGCCGGCGGAGACCAGCGCCGGGACGTAGGCTGCCACGGGCGCGGCCACCGGTGGCAGCGCGATGCCGAGGTCACGCATCCGAGCGGACGGGCTGACCTCGTCCAACTCCTCGTTCATTCCACCGGGCGCTTCATGTAGGCCACCAGGTTCTGCGGATTTGGGCCGGGCACCATCTGGACCAGCTCCCAGCCGTCGGCTCCCCAGGTGTCGAGAATCTGCTTGGTGGCATGAATCAGCACCGGGACGGTCACGTACTCCCATTTCGTCATGGGTTCACCCTAGTGAGCCTCACTCAGCGGGGCGATGCTCCTTCGGGCACAGAATCGCCGTCCACGACGTGATGTCGGTGCGCTGGCGCAGCAGTTGACGACGCTCCCGCTCGGTCATCCCACCCCACACGCCCCACTCGACGCGGTTGTCCAGCGCTTCGGCTAGGCATTGGTTGCGTACTTTGCAGGAGTAGCAGACTGCGCGGATCCGCTTCTGATCCGCGCCCTCGGGAAACAACTCGTCTTGCATCCCGCGACACTTCGCCAGAAGGGTCCAGTCTTCAGTCTTCGAGAGCGACACTGCTCTTCACCTTTCACGCTCCGCAGATTCGTCTGCCCGGCCAGTGGGGTAGGTGGTTTGATGGCGTTCAGTGGACAGGCTAGCGCCACCGAAGCGCCACTGGCTAGGCATGACGTCGAAATGAGATGGGCCGCCCAGGTGGCGACTTCGAGAGGCCCGCAGCGTCACGTACCCTAGAACACATGCGAATGGGGAAGAGGCTGTACTCGGCGGTCATGTTCTTCGTGGTCGCGATCCTCGGCGGGCTGCTCATGGCCGGTCTGGTCGTGCCCATGGCGAGCCTGGTCTCAGAGGGCGGCAAGATGGCCGGCGCCGGTCTGGATTCGCTGCCGACCGAACTGGATACGCCTCCGCAGGCGGAACGTTCCCGGTTGTTGAACTCGGATGGCTCCGTCCTTGCCTACTTCTACGACGAGAACCGGATCGTCGAGCCGCTGGAGAACATCGCCCTCATCATGCAGCAGGCTCAGATCGCGATCGAGGACACCCGGTTCTACGAGCACGGGGCCATTGACCCGAAGGGGACGCTGCGGGCGTTGTTGAGCACGTCCCAGGGCAACACCCAGGGCGGATCCAGCATCACCCAGCAGTACGTCCGGCTGGTCCAGATCGAATCCGCCGAAGCGAACGGTGACGCCAAGGCCCGGGCGCTGGCGACGGAAAACACCATGGCCCGTAAGGTCCGCGAACTGCGGTTCGCCGTAGCCATGGAGAAGAAGTACTCCAAGGAAGAGATCCTTACCCGCTATCTCAACATCTCCTACTACGGCGACGGCGCCTACGGCGTCGAGGCGGCCGCCCGACACTACTTCGGCACCACCGCCAAAAAGCTGAACCTGCCTCAGGCCGCCATGCTGGCCGGTCTGGTTCGTAACCCGGTGGCCACCAACCCGGTCACGCACACCCAGATCGCGATCGAGCGCCGCAACAACGTCCTCGACCGGATGCTCGAGCTGAACATCATCACCGCCGAGGAAGCCGCCAAGGCCAAGGACACACCCTTCGACAAGTCGAAGGTCAAGGACAGCCCGCTCGGCTGCGCCAACGCCGAGTTCCCCTTCATCTGCGACTATGCGCTCCGGACGCTCAAGCTCACTCCGAGCCTGGGCAACACCCCCAAAGAACGCCTTGAGCGCGTCAAGCGGGGTGGGTTGACCATCCAGACCGAGATCGACCCGAAGGCCCAGCGGCAGGCGGAAGCCACCATCCACAAGTACTTGTCCGCGAAGGACCCGGTCGTGTCGGTGATCGCCATGATGGAGCCCGGGTCAGGCCAGATCGTGACCATGGCCCAGAATCGCTCGAAGATGGGCGACAAGAACGGGGAGACCTACTACAACTACGCGACGAACTACGCGATGGGCGGGGCGGACGGCTACCAGGGCGGATCGACCTTCAAGGCCTTCGTCGCGGCCGCGGCACTGGAGAAGGACACCGGGGTAGGCATCCGTTTCAATGCCAAGCCCGAGATGAACTTCAAGAACAAGGTGTTCAAGTCGTGCAACGGTAGTTTCAAGCTGACCACTGATTGGAAGGTCACGAACGCCAGCCCGTCGGGGACGATGAACTTGCTCGCCGGCGTCAAGAACTCGGTGAACACCTACTTCGCCCAGCTCATCCAGGCGATCGGGGTCTGCGAGGCGACGCAGATGGCGAAGCGACTGGGGCTCGAGGTCTCGCTGCCCGGGGTCGACGTGGTGACGGAGTACAACGACAAGCCAGCCTTCACCCTCGGCATCATCGAGGTTCCGCCGCTGTCCATGGTCGAGGCGTACGCCACCTTCGCGGCCCGTGGCATCCACTGCGACCCGGTGATCCTGAAGTCGATCAAGACCCGCGACGGCGCCTCGCTGGCGGTGCCGAGCGCCAACTGTAAGCGCGTGATCTCCGAAGAACTCGCCGATGCGATGAACCTGGTGCTGCAGGGGCCCTACAACGGCGGTACGGCGACCACGGCCAAGGTGCCTGGGGTGCAGATGGCCGGCAAGACCGGAACCGTGCCGAAGAACAAGGCCGTATGGACGATGGGCTACACCCCCGAACTGGCTGCGGCCGCGATGATCTCGTATGACAACTCCAAGAAGTACCGCAAGTTCTGGAAGGGCCATCCCAGCTTCCTGCGCTACGTGAGGCTTCCGGCTTCAGGACGGTTCCTCAGCGGCTTCTCCGGCAACAATGCCGGGTTCAGCCTGCTGCGGCCCGCTTTCACGGCGGCGATCGCCAGCCGTCCGAAGACCCGGTTCGTCGAGCCCCCGGCGTCCATCCTTTCGGGCACGAGCACCGCCATTCCGAGCTGCTCCGGGATGGGTGCCGCCAGTTGTCGGGCGACGCTCGAGGCCGCTGGGTTCACCACCTACAGCTATTACATCGAGTCCGACCGACCCAAGGGCACCTTCCTGGGGACGTATCCCTCCGGGTCTGCCGCGACGTACAGCCGGATCGGCCTGATGCTGTCCAATGGCCCGAAGGGGAAGGACTCCAAGGAGACCCCAGGCCCAGCACCGAAGCCCACCAAGAAGCCGACCGGTAACAGATGATCAGGGCCGTCGGCCGGCTGGCTCTAGCTGGTGCTGCCTGTTTCGCCTATGGCGTCTTGGTGGAGTCACGAAGCTTCCGAGTGCGTCGGGTCAACGTCCCGGTCCTGCCCGCCGGTGCCCCCCGGCTGCGCGTGCTGCACATTTCGGACGCGCACCTGCTCGTCCGGAACCGTGCCCGGGCGCGTTTCATCGCCAACCTGGCGGCCCTCGAGCCCGATCTGGTCATCAACACTGGCGACAACGTGGCGCAGCCCGAGGCCATCGAGGTACTGACCAACTCGCTGGGGCGCCTGCTGGACGTCCCCGGCGTCTTCGTGATGGGCTCGAACGACTACACCGGACCCACGTTCCGCAACCCGTTGGCCTATCTGGTGCGCTCGACCGAAGGCGAGAGCAACTCAGACCAGGCTCCCCTGCCGACCGACCGGCTGCGCGCGGCGCTCTCGTCCCGTGGCTGGCATGACCTGACCCAGTCCAAGCTGTCGCTCTCCCTGCTCGGGATGCGCATTGAGCTGCGTGGCACCGACGACGCCCACCTTGGACTCGACGACTACGCGGCGGTCGCGGGTCCGCCGTCCAAGAAGGCGCAGCTGGCCATCGGGGTGACCCACGCCCCCTATCAGCGGGTGCTCGACGCCATGACAGCGGACGGGGTGAAGCTGATCTTCGCCGGCCACACCCATGGCGGGCAGGTGTGCGTGCCTGGCTACGGCGCCCTGACCACCAACTGCGATCTGGAGACCGCCCGGGTCAAGGGCCTGTCCAAGCAGAAGACCGCTGGCAGGACCTCGTACCTGCACGTCTCCGCCGGGCTCGGCATGTCCCCGCTGGCGCCATACCGTTTCGCCTGCCCGCCTGAGGTCACCTTGCTCACCCTCACCCCCTCGAATGGATGACGCCGTCCAGTTCGGCTAGACTTCCCATCGGTCTCGGCGCGAGTTGAGGTCGATCGGGGTGTGGCGCAGCTTGGTAGCGCGCATCGTTCGGGACGATGAGGTCGCAGGTTCAAATCCTGTCACCCCGACCA
>JBAVKY010000452.1:0-4558 GCA_049688555.1 Propionicimonas sp. | reverse complement strand
GTCATCAAGAGCAGATGGTTCAGCGTCCGGTCACGTCCCATTGTATTCAGGCACTTGGGCGAGTTGCGCGCGGCCCTTCGTCCGGACGTGATCATTTCCGAGCAAGCAGTTCGGAACCTCGACCTCCTGCCCCTCTTGACTCTCCCCAGATCTACGAGGCCCTTGGTAGCGCTTTGGGGTCACGGGATGACGCCCGGCGGTCAGCAGGGTGCTGCGATGGAACGGTACAAGGAGTGGCTCACCCTTCGAAGCGACTGGTTCTTCGCCTACAACGCGGCTGGTGGTGAATGGGCCCAGAGCCTGGGCTATCCGAGTGAGCGGATCACCGTCTTCAACAACAGCACGGACACTCGGGGGCTCATCTCCCTGCTTGAGAACGTGAAGCATGAAGATCTGAACGAGTTCGTCGGTCGAAACCAGCTTGTCGCAGGGAAGACGGGGATCTTCTTGGGTGGACTCGACGGGGCAAAGCGACTGGACCTCCTGCTAGATGCGGCGGAGCGCGTCGCGGCTGTTGATGCCGAATTCGTCTTGCTGGTCGCGGGATCGGGCGTCGATGCGGACCGCGTGCGGACACTCGCTGGCGTGAAGCGGTGGCTCCGCTACTTGGGGAGGCTGGACGGCGAAGAGAAGGCCGTCGCCCTAGCCTCGAGTGACTTCATAATGATCCCCGACAACATAGGGCTAATCGCAACGGACTCTTTCGCGGCCGGAAAACCTATTGTCACTACGGCAGGTACGTCGCATGGACCTGAATTCGCTTATCTCACTGATGATGTGACGGCACTCATCGGCGAGCCAGATATCGCACAATACGTCGCTTCCGTAACCCGGCTTATGCACGATCCAGAACTTCTTGGGCGACTGTCGAAGAACTGCCTACTGGAGAGTCAGAACTACTCGCTTGAATTGATGGCGGATCTGTTCGTGAATGGTGTCGTCGCGATGTGCGGACCGAACTCGGATTAGGGGTATCCGGGGCCTTGCGCGACAGCAGGTCAATAAGCTCCACTTCCCGAGACCACGACCTTCACCGTCCGCAGCAGGATCAGCAGGTCACTGGCCAGCGACCAGTTCTCCACGTAGTACAGGTCCAGCCGCACCGCCTGCTCCCAGTCCAGGTCCGAGCGGCCCGAGACCTGCCACAGCCCGGTCATCCCGGGCTTGGCCAGCAGCCGGCGGGTGGCCAAGTCGTCGTAGCGTTCCACGTCGTCGAGCGGGTGCGGCCGCGGGCCCACGAGGCTCATCTCGCCGCGCAGCACGTTCACCAACTGGGGCAGCTCGTCGATCGAGAACTTGCGCAACCATCGTCCCATCCGCGTGATCCGCGGATCGTCGGCCATCTTGAAGGTCGCCCCATCAGCCCGCCCGCCGCCCGCCGCAGCTTCCGCCTCGGCGGCCGCCCGCAGTGCTGCCCGCTGCGCGTCGGCACCCGAGTACATGGTCCGGAGCTTCCAGCACTCGAACGTCTCCGAGCGCACACCGACACGCACCTGCTTGAAGATGGCCGGGCCGGGGGAGTCCCGCCGGATCATCCACCCGAGCAGCAGCATCGGCACGCACAGGAGGAGCAGCAGCAGGCTCGCGCCGACGATGTCGAGACCCCTCTTGACCACGCGTGCAGGACCTGAGAATCGCGGCATGTCCACTCGCACGAACGCCCGGCCCTCCACCGGCTCAACGCTGAGCCGCGGCCCGGCGACCTCCACCAGCGAGGGGCTCACCAACAGCGACAGGTCGGTCTCCTCCATGGCCCACCCAAGGCGACGGGTCCAGTGGGTGTCCTCCGTGCCGAGCGGCACGTAGACGATCGTGTCGGCCCGCCGCTCGATGGCCGCCGCGACGATCTCGCCCGGGTGGGGGTCCCCGCCGTTGAGGTGCCAGGAACCGACCACCCGGAATCGCGCGTCCCCCGTGCCCAGCGACTCTCGGATCGACGCCTCGCGCACAGGAGCTGCGATCACGAAGACTCGGTGCAGCGGCTGGCCGCCGGCCATCCTCCGCTGGAGGACAACGCGCATGGCGTGTCGCTCGAGGACGAGCATTATGGTCCCGGTCGTGATGGCGCCAAGGAGGAACCATCGGGCCCGCATGGAGCCGGCTGCATAGGCCAGGGCGGCAACCACTGTCGCGGTCCATGCGCTGGCCGCGACGACCCGGCGGTACTCCTCGGCACCCTGGCCGAGGATCGTGGTCGCGGCGGCCTGGCGGTGCCAGAGGGCCACGGGCCAGAACACCACTAGCGCGAGGGCGAGGAACTCCCGAGACCGGTCCGCATGCAGCGGCGCCCCCCACCCCCAGCCAAGGATCAGACTCAGCAGCACGGTCAGCACCACGGCGACGAAGTCCGCTGTCTGGAGCGCGCGGCGCCAGCGCGTCACGAACGGTGCGGCCGTCCAGCCATCGAGACGGATGAGGCCCTGCGCGAGCGTGGGGGCAGTCACGACACGATTCCCTCGTCCGTGAGGTTGAGGAGATCCGCCTCGAGCGCGATCTCCAGCTCGGTCTCGAGGGTCGCAGCTGGGCCATGAACATCCCGGAACCACTCGACTGTGCGGCCCATCCCCACCTCAAGCGGCACGCGCGGCTCCCAGCCCAGCGCCTGGCGCGCCCGGGTGATGTCGGGCTGGCGCTGCATCGGGTCGTCGATTGGCAGCGGCAGGTGTTCCACGGCTCGGGTGCCGTCCACGAGTCGTTGGATCCGTTCGGCCAGCTCGCCCACGGTGATCTCGTGCGGGTTGCCGATGTTGATTGGGCCGGTCACCTCGTGCGGCGTGGCCATCATGCGGATCAGGCCATCTACGGTGTCGTCGACGTAGCAGAAGCTGCGGGTCTGCTCGCCGGAGCCGTAGACCGTCAGCGGCTCGCCGGCGAGGGCCTGCATGATGAAGTTGCTGACAACGCGCCCGTCGTCAGGCTGCATCCGAGGGCCGTACGTGTTGAAGATCCGCACGACCTTCGTGTCGAGGTCGTGCTGGCGGCGGTAGTCGAAGAACAGCGTCTCCGCGCAGCGCTTGCCCTCGTCGTAGCAGGAGCGTGGGCCGATCGGGTTGACGTTGCCCCAGTACTCCTCGGTCTGCGGGTGCACGCCTGGGTCGCCGTACACCTCCGACGTGGAGGACAGCAAGATGCGCGCCTTCGTGCGCTTGGCCAGGCCAAGCATGTTGATCGATCCGTGTACCGACGTCTTGGCGGTCTGCACCGGGTCGCGCTGGTAGTGGATGGGCGAGGCCGGGCAGGCCAGGTGGTAGATCTCGTCGACCTCCACGAACAGCGGGAACGTCACGTCGTGGCGCATCAACTCGAAACGCTGGTGCCCGAGCAGGTGCTCGATGTTGGCCTTCGTCGTGGAGTAGAAGTTGTCGACGCAGAGCACTTCGTGGCCCTCAGCCAGAAGGCGTTCGCAGAGGTGGGATCCGATGAACCCTGCTCCGCCGGTGACCAGCGTGCGGATGCGCCGAGGTGGCCCGTTCCTGCGTGAGGAGGTCGGATTGTGCGTGCTCATCACATTGTCCCCGTCCGATCGGCCTTGCTTGCGTTGCCTCCGCTTCCGAGCACGAGTCGGCCCCGTGACCCGCCAGCATGCTACCCGGCGCCCGGGGGGAGGCGCCCAGCAGATCTGGCTTGCCGTTGACGCTTTCCCGAGTACTTCGTACGCCCGAACGCCGGTGCCTGTGCCCGTGGGGGCCATCAGGTAGCCTGACGCGCACCGCACCGCGCACCGCTATGGGGGCCGCATGACTCTGCATGACTACCTCGCCCTGCTGCGTCGCAACTGGCTGCTGCTGGCGCTGATGACAGCGCTGGGCATCGGGCTCGGCGCGCTCGCGTCCTTCCTCACCACCCCGGTCTACTCGGCCACCGCCCAGCTCTTCGTCTCCGTGCAGAGCGCCGAGGGCGACCAGGTTGGCACCGCCTACACCGGCGGGCTGTTCGTGCAGCAGCGGATCGCCTCGTACACCAAGCTCGTGACCTCGCCAGGCGTGCTCGAGCCCGTGATGGAGGAACTCGACCTCATCACAACGCCCACTGCGCTGGCCAAGAAGGTGGAGGCCACCTCGCCGAAGGGCACGGTCCTCATCGAGGTGGACGCGACCGACACCAACCCCGGGTCAGCCGCGGAGCTGGCCAACACGACCGCGGAGTCGCTGGGCCAGGAGATCCAGCGACTGGAGACCAGGTCGTCGCACGCGCCGCCGGTGACGGCATCGATGACTGCGCCTGCTGCGGTGCCGATCGATCCGGTGACGCCCAACACCAAGCTCAACCTCGCGCTCGGACTGTTCTTTGGGCTCGGGCTCGGCGTCTCGATCGCCCTGCTCCGGCACACGTTGGACACCACGATCAAGGAGTCGTCGGAGGTCGTCGCGGCCACGGGATCCACCATCCTGGGCGTCGTCGCGTATGACCCGCAGTCCAAGGCGAGTCCCCTGGTTTCCTTGGACCGGGGGTCGGTGCGGGCCGAGGCGTTCCGGACCGTGCGCACCAACCTCCAGTACGTGGACGTCGACAACCCACCGCGGACCCTGGTGATCACGTCGTCGGTCCCGGCTGAGGG
>JBAVKY010000451.1:0-6218 GCA_049688555.1 Propionicimonas sp. | reverse complement strand
CTGGGCGCGCAGCGCAGCCTCACGGCGGATCGTGTCGGGGAAGTGCGAGTTACCCCCGTCGACGATAATGTCGCCCGGCTCCAGGAACGGCACCAGGCTTTCGATGGTGGCGTCGGTCGCGGCACCGGCCTGGACCATCAGGATCATGCGGCGCGGACGCTTGAGGCTGGCGACGAAGCTCGCCACGGTCTCCGCGGGAACGAAGTCGCCGTCGGCGCCATGGGCGGCGATCAGCTCGCGGGTGCGGCCGGGCGTCCGGTTGAAGACGGCCACGCTGTAGCCGTGGCTGGCGAAGTTGCGGGCGAGGTTGCTCCCCATGACCGCCATCCCGACGACGCCGACGTCGGCGGTCGGTTCGGTGACGGTGGGTTCGGCGGGGGTTGTGGTGGTCATCGTTGGCTCCTGGCGCAGGCGAGTCTGGTGTCGCGGCGGCCGGCTATCGGCCGTGTGTCTCCAATCAACCAGCGGGACAGGTTCGCGCACAATCGGTTGCCGTGGGTTGCCCGCCCGTGGGTCGCCAGCGGAGTAGCCTGACGACGTGACGGAGCAGGCGCGGACACCGATCACCATCTACGACGTGGCCAAGGCCGCCGGGGTGGCCCCTTCGACAGTGAGCCGCACTTTCGCCCGGCCGGGACGGGTCAACGCCGAGACCGCGGCGCGGATCCGGCAGGTGGCCGAAGATCTCGGCTACCGGGCCAACCCGATCAGTCAGGCCCTGACGACCTCGCAGACCCGGTTGGTTGGGGTGATGATCTCCGACGTCGCCAACCCCTTCTACGCCCAACTGATCCGGGGCGCCCAGCTGGCCGCCAACGATGCGGGGTACGAGATCCTGCTGTCCGACTGCCGAGAGTCGGGAACCCGTGAGCGGGACGCCCTGGAACGCCTGGTCCCGGTCGTCGAGGGCTTCGTCATCGGCAGTTCGAGGATGCCGGATTCGGCGCTTCGGACGATCGCGAAGCAGCGTCCGATGGTCGTGCTGAATCGCGAGATGCGCGACGTGCCCAGCGTGATCACCGACAACGTCGGCGGAATGCGCGCCGCGGTCGACCTGCTGCGCGAACTCGGGCACGAGGCCGTGGTGTACGTGGCCGGGCCGGAGGCCTCCTGGGCCGAGGGGGTCCGGTTCCGGGCACTCCGCGACTACGGGACGGCGGTGGGCGTGCACACCCACAAGATCGGGCCGTTCCTGCCCACCTTCGAGGGCGGCCTGTCGGCCGGGCGCCTGCTGCTCGAGAAGCCGCCGACAGCGGTGATCGCCTACAACGACCTGATGGCCATCGGCGTCATGCACACGCTGCTCACAGCAGGCCTGAAAGTTCCCGAACAAGTCAGCGTGATCGGCTTCGACGACATCCTCACCTCACGGCTGATCCTGCCCCCGCTGACCACTGTGGCGGCACCAACCCGCCAGATGGGCATCACCGCCGTCAACAACCTGGTCGCGATCATCAAGGGCGCCAAGCACGGTGGCGGCGAGGCCCTGATGGTGCCCACCCAGCTCAAGGTCCGAGGGTCAACCGCTCAGCGAAGGCGGAAGAGGGTCTCCCCGGCGTTGGGCACCACCATGGTCTCGGGGTCGGCTTCGTAGCTGGCCAGGTTCAAGACCCGTTCAGGACGCGCTCCCGTTGCGGCAAGACGGTGTGGTGGCGTCAGGCGTCGTTCTCTGGAGTAAGGGAGCGCGAAAGGTCCATCCATCAGGTACTCACGAACTTCGATGGTCATCCATCGTTCGGGCGTACGCTCTTCTTAGGTGTTCGATTCACGTCCGGTCGGAGCCAGCGCGGGTGGGTAACCGGACGCTGCGGGGACAGGAAGAACGACACCCGTGACTAAGGAAGTGCTGCAATGACGCGTACCCAAAGAGTCCTCGCTGGTCTTGATTCCACCGGCACCTGGCAGGAGGGGTTGTACGTCCACCTCCACGAGAACCCGGAACTGCCCCTCCAAGAGGTCGAGACCGCCGCTGAAATCACCCGTCGGCTCGATTCTTATGGCTTCGAGGTCCACCAGATCGGTGGTGGTGTCGTCGGCATCCTGGCCAACGGCGACGGACCGACGGTGCTGTTCCGCGCCGACATCGACGGCCTGCCAGTGGTGGAAGCGACCGGCCTGCCGTACGCGTCCACGAAGATGGCCGTGGACGCCTCTGGTGCCACGGTCGGTGTGATGCACGCCTGTGGTCACGATGTCCACATCACCGCTGGCCTGGGTGCGGCCCAACTTCTCGCCAGCGCGATGGATGCCTGGAGTGGTACCTACATCGCACTGTTCCAGCCAGCCGAGGAGACGGCCGCAGGCGCTAGGGCGATGGTTGCTGATGGCTTGGTCGACCGGGTGCCCAAGCCGGATGTTGCTCTGGCTCAGCATGTTCTGGCTGCCCCTCCCTCGGGCGACGTGGCCACGGCGGCCGGTCCCGTGCTGTCGGCCGGCGACTCGATCAGGATCACGGTGTTCGGCAAAGGATCCCATGGGGCGATGCCGCACCTCGGTGTGGACCCGGTCGTCCTGGCCGCATCGATCGTGATGCGCTTGCAGGTCATCGTTGCCCGCGAGATCGCGCCGAGCGACTTCGGTGTCGTCACCGTCGGCAGCCTGCAAGCGGGGTCGAAGAGCAACATCATCCCCGACCGGGCAGTACTTCTGGTCAACGTGCGGACCTACGACATGGGTGTGCGGGACAAGGTCGTCGCTGCGATCGAGCGGATCGTCCGGGCCGAGTGTGTGGCCGCCGGGTCCCCGCAGGAACCGACGTTCGAGTACTACGACCAGTATCCGCTCACCTCGAACGATGCCGGAGTCACCGACGTGGTCACGGCGGCATTCAACCGCCACTTCGGCGCCGCCCGCGTCCATCATCTGAACCGCGTCCCTGCCAGCGAAGACTTCAGCATCATCCCGGATGCGTTCGGCGTCCCATACAGCTACTGGGGGCTCGGCGGCTTCCTGCCGGGCATGCCCGTCTACCCGAACCACAACCCAGCTTTTGCCCCCGCCATCCAGCCCACCCTGCGTACCGGCACCGAAGCCATCGTGGTCGCTGCCATGGCCTACCTCGGAGAGGGAGTCTGACCGTCATGAACGCCACCGAAACCAAGGCCGCGGCGTCGACCTACCAGGGCACCGAGAAGCTCCTGTGGGGCATCGTTCTCGGCGTCGTCACGTTCTGGCTGTTCGCTGGGACGGTTGGCACGGTCGCCCCCGAGATCCTTAAGGACATCAACCAGGGAGGGACGGAGTACGTCAACGCTCAGGCGATGAACCTGGGCGTCTCGATCACGGCATTGTTCTCTGGCCTGTTCATCGTGGTCATGGGTGGCGTCGCCGACAAGGTCGGTCGCGTCAAGATCACCCTGCTCGGCCTCATCATGGGAGTCGCCGGGTCGCTCCTCGTCGTGCTGGCTGCCGGATCCTTCGCGCTGCCACTGCTGCTCGCTGGGCGCGCAATCCAGGGCTTCTCGGCGGCCTGCATCATGCCCTCCTCGATGGCGTTGGTGAAGACCTACTGGGACGGTCCAAGCCGCCAGCGGGCCGTGTCGATGTGGTCCATCGGCTCCTGGGGCGGATCCGGACTCGCCGCGATCTTCGGGGGAGCCATGGCGAGCAATGTGGGCTGGCGCTTCATCTTCATCGCCTCCATCGCCATCTCGGTCATCTCGTTCTTCATGATCCTGGGCACGCCCGAGAGCAAAGTGATTCAAACCAGCAAGGCCCCATTCGACATCGTCGGGATGGTCCTGTTCATGATCTCCGTGCTCGCGTTGATGATCGTGCTGATCTTCGGCAAGCAGCTCGGCTGGACCAGCATCATCGTGCTCGGGCTGGGCGCCATCGCCATCATCGGTCTGACCCTGTTCGTGCTCTACGAGCGGAAGCAGGCCAAACCGTTCATCGACTTCTCGTTGTTCAAGAACACGACCTTCACTGGCGCCACCATCTCGAACTTCATTCTGAACGCCACCATCGGCCTGCTCATCGTCAGCCAGCAGATGCTGCAGAAGGCGCGCCAGCCAGGAGACCCCGACTATGTTTCCGCGTGGGAGGCGGGCCTGTTGACGCTGGGCTATGCCGTCACCATCATCGCCTTCATCCGCGTGGGCGAGAAGCTGCTGCAGAAGTTCGGCCCTCGCAAGCCCATGCTGTGGGCGACCATGATCGTGGCGTTGACCTGCGTCCTACTCACGCCCACCTGGCTGCTGCTGTGGCAGTACAAGATTCTCGCGGCCATCGCCTACGCCCTGTTCGGCCTCGGCCTAGCGTTCTACGCAACGCCGTCGACGGACGCGGCGCTGTCGAACCTGCCCGCCGACCAGGCCGGTGCGGGCGCCGGCATCTACAAGATGGCTTCGTCCCTCGGCGGCGCCATCGGCGCTGCACTGTCCCTGGCCATCTTCACCGGCATGCTGGGCACCGGCACGATCCTCGGTGACACGGTTCACTTCGAAGGAGTGCAAGGCAACGTCGACCTGCGGCAGGCCGGCATGTTCGTCATGCTGTTCAACCTCCTCCTCACCGTGATCGCCATGCTCTCGATCACCATGACCGTCCCCAAGGGCGGCGGAAGTCGCGACCTGAACCGGGTGGCTCCCGTACCCGAACCGACCCCACAACTCCCGCCGGACGAGGAGAAGGCGGCCGTCCTCAACCGCCTCGCCCAGCTGCCGCTCGCCGATCTAATGAACGTCGAAAAGCAGGCGATGCTGAACGAACTCAGCAAGCTCGATCCGGAGGTGCTCAAGCAACTCGTGGACACCAAACGCGAGTAGTTGCCTATGCTGCGGGCCCCGAGGCCTTCGGGGCTTCCAGTTTGAACCAGACCCCGAGCATCCGGATGACAAAGCACATCGTCGCAGCGATGACAGCCACCGGGATCCCGAGCACGCGCGACGGGACGGCCAGCACACCGATAGCCGCCCCAACCAGCGCTGGTATCGCGTAGAGGCCGCTGGTGAGCACCGACGGCACCTGTCCGATCATGATGTCGCGGATGGTGCCTCCACCGACCGCCGCGATGGCACCGACAATGATCGCGGGAACGGGATCCAGGCCGTAGTCCAGCGCCTTCTGGGCACCGGTGACGCAGAACAGGCTGAGCCCGATGGCGTCGAGGACGATCATCGGGCCGGTCAGCAGCCGTGGTGGACGACTGACAAAGAAGGCAAGGAGTGCCCCGCAGCCCGCCGCGGCGAGATAGTACCAATGCGTGAACGCGCTGGGCGGAAGGGCACCGATCAGAACATCCCGCATGATCCCGCCGCCGATGGCGGTCATCACGCCAAGAACCAGCACGCCGACGATGTCGAGTCGTACCGTTCGCGTAGCAGTAAAGGCACCGTTCACCGCGAACGCGAACGTCCCCACCACGTCGATGATCAGGACAAAGTCAGTTGCTGACATCCGAACCCTTTCGCAGCGGTCCAGCAAACACCCCGGACAACTCCTTACTCGCCATCCCGTGGACATCCGCCACGGGAGCTCTCACGAATGTCGGTTCACGGCCGGGTCTTGACCGATGCGGACGGCGAAGACCAGCCCGGTGATGCCGGTGCAGCTTAAGATCCGAGGGTCAACCGCTCAGCGAAGGCGGAAGAGGGTCTCCCCCGCGTTGGGCACCACCATGGTCTCGGGGTCGGCTTCGTAGCTGGCCAGATCGAAGTCCTCGGGGGCGATGTAGCCGAGGTTCGCCTTGCGCACCTGCTCCTCCGGGATAGACGTGACCAGGGTCACCTCGACCCGGCAACGTTCGCCGTCGACCTCGTCGTACGTGCCGGCGCCCCGCAGGTGGGTGCTGTGCGCGAGCACTCCCCAGTGGATGTCGGAGAACTTGTCCCACTGCTTCACGAAGTAGTCGCGGCAGTGGTAGCCGATCTCGTTGATCTCGTGGTGGACGAAGGAGATCTCCTTCACGTGGGGGGCGTAGATGATCACCTCGCCGCCGTCGGCCACCACCGGCTCCAACTTGTAGAAGCCCTTGGCCGCCGTCCAGATGTCCTCGTACTTCTCCGGGATCAGCGACACGACCCGCTTCACTGGAGCATCCAGGTACTTCACGTGGGTTTCGGCGGCGATCAGCGCGGACGCCGCCCAGGCCGCCTCCGGGGTGCCGAAGGAGGCTGCGTGGAGGTCGTACGTGCCCGACTTGGCAACCACACACAGCGCCAGCTTGCGGCTGGGGATCAACGCTGCGGCTACATTGATCAGGGCCCGGACCGGGG
>JBAVKY010000450.1:0-36220 GCA_049688555.1 Propionicimonas sp. | reverse complement strand
GGCCTGCACGCCGTCCACGGCTCACTGGGTCTGGCCATCGTGCGCGAACTGTGGACTGTCCGCGACAGCCTCGCTGCTGCCCAAGACAAGGCACCCGGGCGAATCCTGAACGACCGGGCGATCAGCGAGCTGGCCGTGAAGGTCGAGCAGAGCCGGGTGGCTCCCACCCGGAGCGAACTGCGGGCTATCCGGGGTTTCGTGACGCGTGCCGCCGCCCGGTACGAGAGTGTGTGGTTGGACGCCGTGGGCACCGCCCTCGCCCTGCCCAAGCAGGAACTGCCGCCCCGGCACGTCGAGCAGTCCGGTCCGCCGCAGCCGCGCACCTGGGAACATCGTTGGCCCGATTCCTACCAGCGGTGGTCACGTGTTCGCCCTGCTCTGGTGGAGCGCGCCGAGTCACTGCAGCTGCCGGTGGAGAACCTGATCGCTCCCGAGGCGGTCAAACGGCTGCTCTGGGAGGCGCCCGCGTCGATCAGTCCAACCGCGCTGGAGGATCGGCTGAGCGAACTTGGGGTTCGGGAATGGCAGCGCACGCTGGTGGCACCAACGATCCTGGGCCACTGGTGAGGCTCGCCTAGCCTCGACGCAGCCGCCCCGGCACTGGTGACAGCTGCCCTGCGAACGCCTCGATCACCTCACGGGCGATCTGCGGTGCGGTGAGCCCGATGGCTTGCAACAGTTCCTTGCGCGAGCCCTGGGGCAGGAAGTCCTGCGGGATTCCGAACTCGCGCACCGGCGTCCCGAGGCCGGCCGTGCCGGCCTCCAGGGCCAGACGGGAACCCAGGCCACCCACCACGCCGTTGTCCTCGATGGTGACCACCAACTCATGCTCGGAGACGAGCCGCAGCAGCGCCGGCGACACGGGCAGGGACCACACCGGGTCAACCACGGTCACGCCGATCCCCTGCTGATCGAGTCGTCGCCCGACCTCCACAGCCGTGCCACACAGCTGGCCATACCCGACCACCAGAACCCGTGGCGTGGCTGAGGCCATCAGGATGTCGACCGTGTCCCGCCGAGCGACGGCCGGGATTGGCTCGGGGAGCGCCTCCTTGGAATAGCGCAGCGCCGTCGGACCGTCATCGATCGTGACGGCAAGCCGTAAGGCTTCGGTCAGACGCTGCTCGTCGCGCGGCGCCGCCAGCCGCAACCCTGGCACCAGACCCAGCAGTGAGAGATCCCACATGCCGTCGTGGCTGGGTCCGTCCGGGCCAGTGACGCCCGCGCGATCGAGCACGAGGGTCACGCCGAGCCGATGCAGCCCGACGTCCATGAGTACCTGGTCGAAGGCTCGGTTGAGGAAGGTCGCGTAGACGGCGACAACCGGGTGCAGGCCGCCGGCGGCCATCCCGGCAGCCGAGGTGATGGCGTGTTGTTCGGCGATGCCGACGTCGAAGACCCGCTGGGGAAAGTGGCGGGCGAAAGTATCCAGCCCGGTCGGATGCAGCATCGCTGCGGTGATGGCCACCACTCGGTCGTCGGTTGCCCCAATCCTGGCAAGTTCAGCGCCGAAGGCGTCCGTCCAGGTCCGCACCGCCGGGTCGCCCAGCGATTCTCCGGTCACTTCATCGATGCGTCCCACCGCGTGGAACCGGTCGGCCTCGTGCTCTTCGGCCGCCTTGAACCCTCTGCCCTTTTGCGTGATGCAGTGCACCAGGACTGGCCCGCCAAATCTCTTCGCCTGCTGGAGGGCACGTTCCAGGGCGCCACAGTCGTGGCCGTCGATCGGGCCGAGGTACTTCAGGCCGAGGTCGGAGAACATACCCTGCGGAGCCAGGACGTCCTTGACTCCCATCTTGAAGCCGTGCAGCAGCCCGTAGGCCATGGCACCGATCACCGGGGTGGCGCGGACCATCTCCTTGATCCGCCGTAACATCCGTTCGTAGCGACGGTCCGTGCGGATCGCCGACAACTGCTGACCGAGCCCGGACAGCTGAGTGGCGATTCCCCCCACGGTTGGGGTGTACGACCGACCGTTGTCATTGACGACGATGATGAGCTTGAGGTCGTCTTGAACCGCGATGTTGTTGAGCGCCTCCCAGACCATGCCTCCGGTCAGGGCCCCGTCCCCGATGACCGGGACGACGATCCGGTCCTCACCACGCAACCGGAACGCCTTGGCCATTCCCTCAGCCCAGGACAGCGAGGTGGACGCATGGGAGTTCTCGACCCAGTCGTGCGCGGATTCCGCGCGACTGGGATAGCCCGAAAGACCGCCTGACTGCCGCAGGGTCGCGAACAACTCCTGTCGTCCGGTCAGCAGCTTGTGAACGTAGCTCTGATGCCCGGTGTCGAAGATGATCGGATCATGCGGGGAGTTGAAGACCCGGTGCAGGGCGATGGTGAGCTCGACGACGCCAAGGTTCGGACCAAGATGCCCGCCGGTGCGACTGACATTGCGGATCAGGAAGGCCCGGATCTCAGCCGAGAGAGCCGTGAGCTGATCGGGGGTCAGTTTCCGCAGGTCAGCGGGACACTCGACCGACTCCAGAAGGGGCACTCCAGGAGTCTACGTCGAGCGCTCACAACTTGCTGACGAAGACCCGACCGCGCAGGGCCTCTTCGACCAGGGCCACTTCACGTCGGGTGCGCGCCAGACTGGCACCCTGTTCCGCCCAGGCATCGGCTGCCGCCTGGATCACCTCCACGTCGACGTGGTCCGCAAGATCGACGCGCACCTGGGAGAGTCCGTTGGCGTTCGCCTGCACCTGGGAGGCCACGTATTCCCCGGCGAACCTGGCCAGCACGACCGGGTGGCGGCGCAGCACGGGATAGGACCGATAGTCGGCCGGGCAGCAGTCGAGCAGGAAAGCCACCGCGGTCGCCTCCCAGTCTGGCGAACCGGGCGGACGAACCTGGTCGGGCCAGCCCGGCGGCACGTACACCTGCGCCTGCGTCGTCCGGCTCCTGCGATCCTCCAAACGACCGGGCATGGCCGCCTCCTGACCAATAATCGAACTATTATTCGATTCTAGCCTGTGAGCAACCACACTGCCACCCCGATGATTGCCGCCACGAAGAGCAGCCCGACCACCGCCCGTTGGACCCACTCAAAGCGCGTCTCGGCGGACCACCGCGCTGTGAGCACGGCTGCGAGCGTCGGCACCAGCAGCAGCGCGATCCACCACCACCACTGCCCGGCAAACTCGAAGAGGGCGAGCAGCCCGGTGACAGCTGCCACCGTGGCCAGCGTCGACAAGACCCAGTCGGAGACCGCCATCATCCGCAACACGGGACCCAGCGCCAGCCCGAAGCCGAGCAGCGCCAGCCCCATCCCCCACAACAGGCCACAGTCGAGGGCAAGGTCGCCAGCGGATTCGACGCTGGGGCACGCCAACGGCCTCGCGATCTGCGCCCCCACCAGGGCGAACAAGCCCGCCACCACTCCGGCCAACAGGGAGGCCAGGTAGCTCCAGGCGATGCGGCTCGCCAGGTCAGGACCATCTGCCCTCATCTGGCTACTTCTTCAGCAGGCTCCGCAGCACGTACTGCATGATGCCGCCATGGCGGTAGTAGTCGGCCTCTCCCGGGGTGTCGATCCGCAACACCGCATCGAAGACGATCGCTTCGCCTTCGGACGGGGTCGCCACGACGGTTACCGTGCTCGGCGTCACCTTGTCGTTGAGCGCCGTGACCCCGCTGACCATGAAGGTCTCCTCGCCGGTGAGGCCGAGCGAATCGGCGTTGTGTCCCTCGGGGAACTGCAATGGCAGCACCCCCATGCCGATCAGGTTCGAACGGTGGATCCGCTCGTAGCTTTCGGCGATGACCACCTTCACACCCAGCAGCGCGGTGCCCTTGGCCGCCCAGTCCCGCGAGGAGCCCGAGCCGTACTCCTTGCCTGACAGCACGACCAGCGGCACCCCCGCCGCGGCGTAGTTCCGCGCCGCGTCATAGACAGTCGCCACCGGCGCGTCGGCATGGGTGAAGTCCCTGGTGAAGCCGCCTTCGGTGCCGGGGGCCAGCTGGTTGCGCAGCCTGATGTTGGCGAACGTGCCCCGGATCATGACCTCGTGATTACCGCGCCGCGAACCGTAGGAGTTGAAGTCGGAACGCTGGACGCCATGCTCGGTCAAGTACTTACCGGCCGGACTGTCGGCCTTGATCGCACCGGCGGGCGAGATGTGGTCGGTGGTGACCGAATCCCCCAGCTTGAGCAACACCCGGGCATTGGCGATGTCGGTGACCGGAACCGGCGAGGCCGGCATGTTGTCGAAATAGGGAGGCTTGCGGACGTAGGTGGAGGTCGCATCCCACTCGAAGGTCTCGCCAACCGGAGTCGGGAGGGAACGCCACGTGTCGTCACCGGCGAACACGTCGGCATACCGTGACGTGAACATGTCGGCGGAGATCGACGAGTTCACGACCTCGTCCACCTCGGCCTGGCTCGGCCAGATGTCGGAAAGGAAGACGTCAACGCCGTCCGCACCCTTCCCGATCGGGTCGTTCATGAGGTCGATGTCCATCGTCCCGGCGAGTGCGTAGGCCACCACCAGCGGGGGGCTGGCGAGGTAGTTCATCTTGACGTCCGGGTTGATCCGGCCCTCGAAGTTGCGGTTGCCGCTCAGCACCGAGGTGACTGCCAGGTCGTGGTCATTGACCGCCTGCGAAACCTCAGGGATCAGCGGGCCCGAGTTGCCGATACAGGTGGTGCAGCCGTACCCGACCAGGTTGAAATCGAGGGCGTTGAGGTACCGCGTCAGGCCGGCCTTCTCGTAGTAGTCGGTGACCACTTTCGAGCCAGGCGCCAGCGTGGTCTTCACCCACGGCTTACGCTGCAGCCCCCTCTCGACCGCCTTCTTCGCCACCAGGGCAGCACCGATCATCACGCTCGGGTTGGAGGTGTTGGTGCAGGAGGTGATCGCCGCGATCGTGACGGCACCGTGGGTCAGCTCGAACTGCTCGCCGCTGCTCAGGGTGACCTGAGCCGGTGAGGACTTCTCGCTGAGGTAGTTGCCCACGACCGCCGCGAAGGACTCCTTGGCCTTGCTCAGCAGGATGCGGTCCTGGGGGCGCTTGGGCCCGGCGATGCTGGGCACGACGGTGTCGAGATCGAGCTCGAGGTACTCGGAGAACCGTGGTTCGTGGTCGGGATCATGCCACAGTCCCTGTTCCTTGGCATAGGTCTCGACCAGGGCCAACTGCTCCTCGCTGCGACCGGTCAGGCGCAGGTAGTCGACGGTCTTGTCGTCGATTGGGAAGATGGCGATCGTGGACCCGTACTCCGGGCTCATGTTGCCGATCGTCGCCCGATTGGCCAGCGGCACCTGGGGGACGCCGGAGCCGTAGAACTCAACGAACTTGCCGACCACCTTGTGCTCGCGCAGCATCTCGGTGATGGTGAGCACGAGGTCGGTGGCCGTGGTGCCCTCGGGCAGTTTCCCGGACAGCTTGAAGCCGACCACGCGGGGGATCAGCATCGAGACGGGCTGGCCGAGCATGGCGGCCTCGGCTTCGATGCCACCGACGCCCCAGCCGACGACGCCCAAGCCGTTGACCATGGTGGTGTGAGAGTCGGTGCCGACGCAGGTGTCGGGGTAGGCCTGCAGCACGCCGTCGACGACCCGCGGGAAGACAACCCTAGCCAGGTGCTCGATGTTGACCTGGTGGACGATGCCGGTGCCCGGGGGAACCACGACGAAGTCGTCGAACGCGGTCTGGCCCCAGCGGAGGAACTGGTAGCGCTCGCGGTTGCGCTGGTATTCGAGTTCCACGTTGCGGACGAACGCATTCGCACTACCGAACAGGTCGGCGACCACGGAATGGTCGATCACCATCTCCGCCGGGGACAGCGGATTGACCACCGAAGGGTCACCACCCAGTTCGGCAATGGCTTCTCGCATGGTGGCGAGGTCGACCACGCACGGGACGCCGGTGAAGTCCTGCATGATGACCCGCGCAGGCGTGAATTGGATCTCCCTGCTCGGCTCCGCGGCGGGATCCCAGGCACCGAGCGCCGCGATGTCGGACGCGGTGATGTTGGCCCCATCCTCGGTGCGCAGCAGATTCTCCAACAGCACCTTGAGGCTGAAGGGCAGGGTCGAGGCTCCTTCGACGGCATCGACTCGGAAGATCTCGTAGGTGGTGTCACCGACAGCGAGGTCGGCCTTGGCTCGGTAGCTGTCGATGCTCATCGATCCTCCTGATCGGCGCAAACTATCTTGATGTCGAAACAATATCGCACGCCTGCACAGTGCAGGCTATCCGACCCCAAGCCGCCGGAAGTGATGTTCAGACCTCTCGTTGAGCCCGTCGCTGCTCGGCCCAAGCCGCGCGCAGCTCATCGTCGCCCATGACCAAGTAGACGATCGGGCAGTCATTCGGTCCGGTGACACTCAACTGGCACAGCGTGCAAGGCTCACCGGGACGCACCGGGCACTTCGGCTCGGGACGTCGGCGGACCGCGGCGGAACTCACCCTGCAACGCTAGCGCCCGACCAGGATCGGCCAGACCCCTGACTGGTCGGTATCTCTACCACCCTGAGTCGACGGGCTCGAGCAGCGCCAGGCATTCCACATGGTGGGTCATCGGGAACAGGTCGAAGGCCCGCACCGAACTCGTGGCATAACCGAGCCCGGCGGCCGTCCGCAGGTCACGCGCGAGCGTGGCCGGGTCGCAGGCGACGTAGGCGACGGCCCGTGGCCGCCGCTCGGCGATGGCGCGCATCACCTCGGTCCCTGCGCCGCTGCGCGGCGGGTCGAGCACGACAAGATCAGTCTGCGGGGGCAACTGGCGCAGCACGCGGGCCACGTCCCCAAGGCTGAAGCGGGCGCCGGTGACGTTGCGACGGGCGAACGCCAGCGCCCGCGCGTCCCCCTCGACTCCCCAGACGCGGCAGCCGGCGTCCAGCAAGGTCGCGGAGAACAGCCCAGCCCCACAGAACAGGTCGAAGGCGGCTTCGCCTCGTTGTGGCGCCAACGCCTGCCGGACGGCGGTGGCCAGAGTCTGGGGCGCCGCGCTGTGACTCTGCCAGAAGCCGTCAGGAGCCACCTCGAAACGCCGCTCACCCACCCATTCGGTGACCGAGCGTGGGAGTCCGGCGGCACCACCGAACACCGCACCGGAGGCGGCGGCCACAGCCAGCACTTCGGTGCCGCCGGCCAACACCTCGGCAGCTGGACGGGCGATCGCCACGGCCGCGATCCGGCAGCCCTCCGCTGGCAGGGCCACCACCTCGTGGGAGCGGTGGGCGCGCAAGCCGGGACGCCCTTGGGCGTCGGTGAGGTAGCGCATCCGCGTCCGCCAGCCGAACTCGTCAGGCTGGACCGCCTCCACCTCGCCGGTGAAAGTGAGGCCGGCGGTGTGCTGTAGGAGTTCGGCGACGACCTGACGTTTCAGCTCGCGGGTCCGGGCGGGAAGGAGGTGCTGGAAGTCGCAGCCCCCGCAGCGTCCAGCGATCGGGCAGGGGGCGGCTCGACGCTGGGGGCTGGGCTCGACGACCTCAACGGCTTCGCCCCGGCAAAAGCGGGGACGCACTTCGGTGATCCGGATTCGGACCAACTCCCCCTCGATGGCGTGCCGTACGAAGACCACCACCGTGGCGCCTGGGGTGGCGGCGTCCGCAGGAATCCGGGCCACCCAATGCCCGCCATGCGCGACCGACCCGATCCGAACGGGCGGGGTCAGGTCACCGACCGACCAGCTGGCACCGTCCGCGCTGGCCGCCCTACTCCTTGGGCTCGACGTCAAGCGCCTCACCCATTCGAACCTGGCCCCGGCCAGGCTGCCGCCACGCGGCCGCCGAGTCGCGGCGCGCACGATCCAGCGCGTACTTCGACGAGGCCAACTGGTACGGCACCGAGGTGACCATCACGCCCTGCATGAAGTTCAGCCGGGTCTTCAGGATCAGCCCGGTCTGGTTGTGCAGCAGTTGCTCCCACCAGTGTCCGACGATGTACTCAGGGATGTAGACGCACACCACATCGCGCGGGTTGTCCGAGCGCAGCCCCTTCACGTAGTTCAGGATCGGGCCGGTGACTTCGCGGTAGGGCGAGGCGATCACCTTCAGGGGGACCTCGCAGTCCTGGGCGTTCCATTGGTCCACGATGCGGCGCACTTCGCCCTCGTCCACGGAGACGGTGACGGCCTCGATCGAGCTGGCGCGGGTGGCGCGAGCGAAGTTCACGGCCCGCATCGTCGGCTTGTTCACTTCCATGACCACGATCACAGCCCGCACCCGGCTCGGCAGCAGCCGGGCGTCCGACGGCGCGACCGCGGTCTCGCGAGCGACCTTCGTGTAGTGGGTGCGGATCGAGCGCATCAGCGCGAACACGACCGCCATCGCCAGCACCGCAAGGTAGGCACCGTAGATGAACTTCGAGGCGAGCACGACAACCAGCACGATCCCGGTCCCGGTCAGGCCGATGGCGTTGATGAGGCGTGCGCGCTGCATCGTGGCACGGGCCTTGTGATCCTTCTCGGTCTTGAGGTGGCGGGTCCAGTGCTTCATCATCCCGAACTGGCTGACGGTGAAGGAGACGAAAACGCCCACCACGTACAGCTGGATCAAGGCGGTGACACTGGCGTTGAACACCAGCACCAACACGATGGCCGCACCGGCGAGCGCGAGGATGCCATTCGAATATGCCAGCCGGTCGCCCCGGGTGTGCAGCGCGCGGGGCAGGAAGCCGTCGCGAGCCAGGATCGACCCCAGCACCGGGAAGCCGTTGAAGGCCGTGTTGGCAGCCAGGAACAAGATGATCATCGTGGCGGTGATCACGAAATAGAAGCCGACCGGGAAGTCGCTGAAGACCGTGCGAGCCAGCTGCCCCATGGCGGTCTCATGCGGCACCTCGATCAGTTGACCGTTCAACGTGAAGTGCGATCCCCCGGTTTCCTCGATGAGCTTCAGCTCCGTGAGGTTGGCCAGGGCGACGATCCCGCCCAGCATCGTGACCGAGATGCCGCCCAGCAACCCGAGGGTGGTGGCGGCGTTGCCACTCTTCGGTTCCTTGAAGGCGGGCACTCCGTTCGAGATCGCTTCGACCCCGGTGAGCGCCGCACAGCCGGAGGAGAACGCGCGAGCGATGAGGATCACCACCGCCATTCCCACGAAGGGCTCGTACTCCGGTGACCCGACCACTTCGAAGCCTGCCGTGGGAGCCTTCAAGGGCTCCCCCAGCGCGAGGATGCGGAACAGCCCCCACACGGTCATGCCGAGGACACCGATCATGAACGCGTAGGTCGGCACTGCGAAGAATGCGCCCGATTCCCGCACGCCGCGCAGGTTCATCGACATCAGGACGACGATCAGCACTGCCGCCGCCCACCCCTCGTTCCCAGCCAGGAACGGGAAGATGGCCTTGGCGTTCTGCACCCCGGAGGAGACCGAAACCGCCACGGTCAGCACGTAGTCGACGAGCAGGGCGCTGGCGACGGTGAGACCGGCGTTCGGGCCGAGGTTGACCGTCGCCACCTCATAGTCGCCGCCCCCGGAGGGATAGGCGTGGACGGTCTGCCGGTACGACATGACCACGATGAGCATCACGGCGGCGACGGCGAGCGCGATCTCCCAGGACAGCGCGAAGGCCGCCATGCCCGCCAGTGACAGGGTGAGTAGAATCTCATCAGGCGCGTAGGCGACCGAACTGAGGGCGTCGGAAGCGAAAACCGGGAGCGCGATTCGCTTGGGAAGCAGGGTCTCCCCCAGCTGGGCGCTGGCCAGTTTTCGACCGACCAGGAGTCGCTTGACGAAGTCGGAGACCTTCACGAGTCAGCACTCTATGCCCTCAAGCGGCGGTCTTGGTCGACGCAACCGGTGTAGCGTCCCTAGCGAAGCCGAGAATCGATACAGTCTTTGCGGACCGAGGCGTGGCACGACAGAGCGGAGGCAGTGGCGATGCACATCGTCATCATGGGGTGCGGACGAGTGGGCGCTTCCCTTGCCCACAGCCTGGAGCGTCGGGACCATTCGGTCGCCGTCATCGACATCATGCAGGACGCCTTTCGCCGGCTCGGCCCGTCCTTCCAGGGCAAGACCGTCAAGGGCGTCGGGTTCGACCGCCAAGTCCTGACGCGCGCGGGAATCGAACGAGCGGACGGCTTCGCGGCTGTCTCCAGCGGCGACAACTCCAACATCCTGGCCGCCCGGGTGGTGCGCGAGACCTTCGAGGTGCACAACGTCGTGGCCCGTATCTACGACCAGGGGCGGGCCGAGGTCTATGAGCGTCTCGGCATCCCGTCCGTCGCCACCGTGCGATGGGCCTCCGACCAGATCCTGCGCCGGCTGTTGCCTTCGGGTTCCGAACCGCAGTGGCGTGATCCGTCCGGCAGCGTGCGACTGGTCGAGGTGCAAGTGAACTCCACGTGGGTGGGCCGGACCATCGCCGACATGGAATCCCGCAGCAGGTGCCAGATCCCGTTCCTGATGCGCTTCGGGTCGGGCATCGTGCCAACCGCCACGACCGTGTTCCAGGACGGCGATCTCGTCTACGCCGCCGTCACCAACGACCAGGTATCCGACGTTGAGGATATCTTCGGCCGTCCCCCGGTCGAACACTGAAAGGCCAGGACCGATGCGCGTTGTGATCGCCGGAGCCGGCAATGTGGGGCGCTCGATCGCCCGTGAGTTGATCGCCAATGGTCACCAGATCCTGCTGATCGACCGAGACCCGGCCGCCATCAAGCCCGAAAGCGTGCCGGAGGCGGAATGGTTGCTGGCCGACTCCTGCGAACTCGACTCGCTGGAGGAAGCCGGACTTGACACCTGTGACGTGGCCATCGCTGCCACCGGAGACGACAAGGCCAACCTCGTGCATTCGTTGCTGGCGAAGACCGAGTTCGGCGTACCCCGCACGGTGGCACGGGTGAACCATCCCAGCAATGAATGGATGTTCAACGACCTGTGGGGAGTGGACGTCGCCGTGTCGACGCCGCGCCTCATGTGCGCGCTGGTGGAAGAGGCGGTCACCGTCGGCGACCTCGTGCGACTGTTCAGCTTCCGTGGTGGCAACGCGAACCTGGTCGAAATGACGCTGCCTGACCTGTCACCGCGGGTCGGGACGCGGGTAGCCGACCTCACCCTGCCTGGCGATGCGGTGCTGGTCACCATCATCCGCGACGGAGCGGCGCGGGCGCCCGAGCGTGATGCTGCGCTGGAGGCGAACGACGAACTGCTGTTCGTGGCCGACCCGGCCTACGAGCACGAACTCGCCCAGTACCTGGTGCCCCGGCCAGCCCGTCCGGAATGACCGGGGGCCGCCCGGAGACTCGGGTGAGTCAGGCGTGGGCGATCAGCTCGTAGCGAGGGTTGTAGATCCGGCGTTCGCCGTCCACGTAGGAAACCAAACCTTCAACGGTCATTTCGCAACCGGCCACGACACCGGGGATCTCACGGCGTCCCATCCAGATCAGCGTGATGACATCGGAACCGTCACTGAACTGGGCCTCCATCCACGGGGTCCCGCTGCGGGGCTTCAGCGTGAGAACCGTCACGAATCCGCGCAACCGAACGCGCTGACGGTCGACGACGTCATGGATCTGGGTCGCGCCGGCGGCTTGCGCCAACCGCTGCCGCTCCTGGGCCTCCAGTTCGGCGTTCGAGGCACCCCAGCGCTTGAGCGCCCGGAACAGCGGGTTGGTGCTGGCCATCTACCCCTCGTTTCCCTGCGGGAGGTCCATCCCGAGCAACTCTCCCGGCACCATCGGCTTGGCGCCGCGCCGCACCACCAGATTACGGAAGAACTCCACGAAAGGGGCCGCCTTGGGATCATCGACATCGCCGAGCGCCGCCTCTCCAAGCAGCGTGCCGCGCAGCAACCACCGCGGTCCTTCAGCGAACCAGATCCGGGAGACGTGAAAGAACTGCTCCCCTGCCGGACCCTCCTGGGGCAGGACCCGACGAACCTCGGCCCCGAACGAGCCTCTTACCACTTCAGCGCTGCCGCCGGCCTGCTCAGCCTCCTCGATGATGTCCTCGCGCAACTCTTCGGCGAGCCCGCCGGTGGCTGGGGCAGCGAACAGCGCGACCTCGAGCCCGGAGCTCTGCCAGATCGCCGTGACGGCCTGGACCTTCTTGGTCGTTTCGTTGACGTGCAACTGCAACCCGAGGCCGTTCCAGGGCGTCACCACGAGTGCCCCCAGGTCGACCCGCTCCACCCCATCGTGCGTCAGGTCCACCTCGTCGATGTCGAAGGGCCCATCCGCGCGGTGGTCGATAGGATCCCCATCGATCTCGGCGTCCTCGTAGGCGGCTTCCTCCGCGTCGCCCAAGGCGGCTGACCCCGCGCTCAGTTCCCGCTCCTCAGCGGTCTCCTCGTCATCGGGCTCGCTGGCGCCATCGTCCGATCCCGCGTCGTCGGCGTCGTCTCCCACGATGGCGACCGCCTCGTCATCGGTGTCCACCGGCTCGCTGTACCCTCGCTTGCGCTTCAGCCCAAAGATCACTGTGTTGTCTCCTGTACGTCGTGCGGGGCGCCCGTGCGCGCGGTGTCCCATTGGTGGATTCCACCGGTCGATCCGTGCCCTCCGGCACCTCGCTCGGTCGGTGGCAGGTGGTCACTGCTGACGAAGTGCGCTCGTGCAACCGGCTGCACGACCAACTGCGCGATGAGGTCTCCTCGGTGAAGCCGCACTGGCTGGCTGGTGTCGGTGTTCAGCAGGCAGATCCTGATCTCCCCGCGGTAGCCTGCGTCGACCGTACCCGGTGAGTTGACGATGGTCAGGCCGTGTCGGGCAGCGAGACCGGACCGCGGATGAATAAGCCCCACCCAGCCTTTGGGCAGGGCGACAGCGATGCCCGTCCCGACCAGGCGACGTTCCCCTGGGGCCAGCGTGCAGTCCTCGGCGATGGCGAGGTCTGCCCCCGCGTCACCGGGATGCGCGTACCGTGGCGCGGACATCCCGGAGTCGAGCAACTGCAGGCCAACCTCTACCTCGCCCGGATCATTCACCGCGGCATCCTAGCGCGGGCCTCCTCAATGGCCGCGACGAGTTCACGCGGGTGTCGGGTCGACACCAGCCAGTACGGATGGGGGTCGTCTGGGTCATTCACCGCCAGTTCCACCGCAGTGGCGATGTAGCCGCGAATCACCAGGTAGGCCCGGTGATCGGCCTCGGGTCCGAGGCGCCGCCTGGTTGCGTCGGCGCCCCGAGCGGTCGCCGTCCCGAGCCAGGACCACTCCAGCACGGAGCCCGCAGCACTCAGGCCACGCTCGTCAACGACCACCTGGGCAGAGCCGTACCAGACCAGAAAACTGGCCACTCCGACCACGGTGAGGGCGCCCGCGACCACACTCACGAGGCCGCTGACGTAGAAGCCAACCGCCGTCACGAAGCTCACCGCGAAAAATAGCCCGATCACCCACCAAGCCGCCGGAACCCTCAGACGCTCCCGATAACCCACCGCCCCAACCTAGCCCACCTAGGATGGGCTGCACGGGTCTGGCCAGAGCACCAAACGGAAGGATCACCGCGATGCAGATGTCACGCAAGGTGTTGTGGAACGTGTACGCCACAGCGGTCGGAGCTCTGACCGTGGTGATCGCCACCAAGGCACTCGAGGGAGCCTGGCGACTCACGACCGGTGGCCAACCGCCCGAACCCACCGACCCCAACACCCCACTGCGGCAGGCTGTCGCCTGGACGGTGGCGAGCGCACTGGGCATCGGTGTCACGACGGTGCTGGTGAACCGGTTCGCCGCGATTCAGTGGGAACGGGCGATGGGCGAACCGGTTCCGCGCAAGGGCCAGGTCGACGCCTAGCCCGTGTGGCTGAGCCGTGACTCAGCCCGCGCAGTCGACGCAGTAGATCTGACCGTTCCTGGTCGCCGCAATCTGGCTTCGGTGCTTGACCAGGAAACAGGAGGCACAGGTGAACTCGTCGGCTTGGCGCGGGAGCACGCGGACTGTCAGTTCCTCGTGCGACAGGTCCGCCCCGGGCAACTCGAAAGTCTCCGCCGCCTCGACTTCGTCCTCGTCAACCTTGCCCGAGTTCTTGTCGTTGCGCCGAGTCTTGAGTTCCTCGATGCTGTCTTCGCTCTCCTCGTCGGTCTTTCGAGGAGCGTCATAGTCCGTTGCCATAGTGCGTGTCCACCTCGTTCCGCCGGACGGAGTTGGTCAATGTCCGGCATTTCCTGAATCCCACTCTGTGCGAAGGCATACATACCACATCGAGCCGAGGAAATCGCCCTGGGCCACCCAAGGTGGCAAAAGAAAAACCCATCCCCCTGCACCCCGGCGCCGATGGGTCCACAACGGCGGCCAGCTTGGTAGGTTACCCCCCAACAAGCATTCCCGTTTTCCACCGGAGTTCCACACGGTCAGGAGCAGGAGATGAACAGCGCTCTGACGCCACGCGAAATCCAGACCCGGATCCGTGGCGGTGCCTCCGTGGCCGACGTTGCCCTCAGCGCCGGAGTTACGGCCGAGCAGATCGAGGGGTTCGCCGCACCGGTTCTGGCGGAGCGGGAATTCGTGGCGGGAATGGCCCAGAGCCATCCGGTCCGCAGAGGTGGGGAGACCATTGCCCACCACACCCTCTCCTCGGTCGTCTCCGACCGGCTGGCGGCCCGCCAAATCGACGCCGACGCGGTCGCCTGGGACTCGTGGAAACTCGAGGGACGACGCTGGGCGGTGCGGGCGGCGTACGGCGCCGCGGGCCGCCACCACGACGCACGCTTCATCTACGATCAGGCCGGCCGCTTCTCCGTGGCGGACAACGACGATGCCCGGTGGCTGTTGGGCTTGCACTCCGTGGCCGCCGCTGGCACCGCCCGGAATCCACGTGACGAAGCTGAGCCGACCATCGACCTGAACGACGACCTGGCGCTGGTCCGGGTCGTTCAACCGGGGCCGCCGCTCTACGAGGACACCGAGCCGATCGACGTGTTCGATGACGCCGAGTCCGATTCCGACGATGCCTACTCCGAGGCGGAATTGGCCGAAGTCGACGGCCTCTACGACATCGTCGCCAGCACGTCCTCACAGATCGACGTGCTCTATGAGATGCTCACGGGTTTCGACGAAGACTCGGTGCAGATCTACGCGGGGCTGGTGCGTCCGGCCGCCGAAAAGCCTGCCACCCCAGTGTTGAACGAAGGCCCCACTGACCTCGAACCGGATCTGGCTGCCGACACGGCGCCGACCCCGACTGCTGGGCCGCTCCTGGAGGTCCACGAACCAGAGCAGCCCTCGCTGGTGGACGAGGCCCAACCGTCCGGGGAGCCGAAGCCGGCCCCCAAGGGACGCCGCAAGCGCGCCCACGTGCCCTCCTGGGACGAAATCATGTTCGGTTCCCCCGGTGCCCCCGGCACCCCGGGGCACCACTGAAGCGGTCGGAAGCGGGAGCCGCGTCAGACCAGAGACACGGCCTCGCCGAAGCCGAGTCGCGGGTTCCGCGGTAACTGACCGCCCTCGGCCACCCGTCCGATGTTGACCACCAGGAAGGTCCGCTGCGACGAGCCCGCAAAGAACTCCGCGTCGATGGCGGCCGCATCGATGCCGCCCATCGGCCCGGCATCGAGCCCGATCGCGCGGACGGCAAGGATGAACCCGCCCGCCTGCAGCCAGGCGTTGTTGATGGCCATCGCGGTGCGGCCTGCGTCATTGGCTGCGAAACGCTCCTTCGCCCCCTTGGCCTGGGGAGCAACCCGCGGCAGGTTCTCATGGAAATCGGTGTCGGCGGCAAGGATCGCGATGACCGGGGCGGAGTCCGACTTCTCCCGGTTCCTCTCGCTCAGCAGCGGGAGCAGCCGGGCTTTTGCGGCTGATGTGCGAACGAACGTCACGCGAAGCGGCTGACTGTTCAAGGCCGTGGGGGTGAACCGCGCGAGGTCGTAGATCGCTGCCAACTGCTCGTCGCCGACCGGTTCCGAGGTGAATCGATAAGCGGTGTGGGCGTCGCGGAAGATCGACTGCGCCGCAACGGTGGTGATCGTGGCTGTGGGGTTCATGGCTGATCCTTCAACGCTGACAAGTGGTTTATGGTTCAACTATACACCGTCCCCAGCAATGCTCCTGCCATGGGACGATGGCGAGGATGCGACTCACCGACCTGCTGCCGCCGACTGGCGCCACCGACCCCGATGCCCTCTACGACGCCTTCGTCACCTGGGCCGCCGCCGACCGCATCACCTTGTACCCGCACCAGGATGAAGCCATCATCGACATCCTGACCGGTGCGAACACCATCATCACGACACCGACCGGGTCGGGAAAGACGTTGATCGCCACCGCGGCCCACTTCGCAGCACTGGCGGGGGGCGGCCGGACCTACTACACCGCGCCCATCAAGGCGCTGGTCAGCGAGAAGTTCTTCGCCCTGTGCGACATCTTCGGCGCCGAACTCGTGGGCATGGTGACCGGTGACGCAGCCGTGAACCCCGATGCGCCGATCGTCTGCTGCACCGCCGAGATCCTGGCCAACATCGCGCTGCGGGAGGGACGAGACGCAGGAGTCGACCAGGTCGTCGTCGACGAGTTCCACTTCATCGCCGACCGTGACCGGGGTTGGGCATGGCAGGTCGCGCTCGTGGAACTGCCCCAAGCCCAGTTCGTCATCATGTCCGCGACCCTCGGCGACGTCACCGAGTTGGCCCGGAGCCTGACGCGCCGCACCGGTCGGCCCACGAGTGTGATCGAGAACGCCGTCCGTCCAGTTCCCTTGCTCTTTTCCTGGTCGATGCGCCAGATCGCCGACACCGTGGAACTCCTGCTGCGTGACCAGCGGGCGCCCGTCTACATCGTCCATCCCACCCAGGCGGCCGCCGTCGAGCGAGCCCAGGCCCTGCTGAGCTCGGGATTGGCGGATCGTTCCCACCGCCGGGAACTGGCCGAGGCACTGCGAGGCTTCCGCTTCAGCTCCGGTTTCGGTCGCACCCTGGTCACACTGCTCACCTCGGGGATCGCCGTCCACCACGCGGGGATGCTGCCCCGCTATCGCCGCCTGGTCGAGACGCTGGCCCAACGCGGCCTGCTCAGTGTCATTTGCGGCACCGACACCCTCGGGGTGGGGATCAACGTCCCGATCCGGACGGTCCTGTTCTCGAGCCTGTCCAAGTTCGACGGTCGCCGGCAGCGGCTGCTGCGAGCGCGCGAGTTCCACCAGATCGCCGGACGGGCGGGGCGGCCCGGTTTCGATACCGTGGGCTACGTGGTCGCGCAGGCCCCCGATCACGTTATCGAGAACGCCAAGGCGCTGGCCAAGGCGGGCGACGACCCCAAGAAGCAGCGCCGGGTGCAGCGCAAGAAGCCACCGGAGGGATTCGTCAACTTCACCGAGGACACCTTCAGCAAGCTCATCGAGGCCCCTCCGGAGCCGCTCGTGGCGCGCATGAAGATCAGCCACGCACTGCTACTGAACCTGCTGCAACGCGACCAGGACACGGTCGAGGCCGTGGTGGCGCTGGTCGATTCGTGCACGGCCGATCCGGCCACCCGTCGAAGGCTGTGGCGACGGGCCCTCGCGCTGGGCCGCTCCCTGCTGGCTTCCGGGGTGGTGGTCAGGCTGCCGGAGCCGACGCCCGGGGGACGGCGCTACGCCCTCGCCGTCGACCTGCAGCACGATTTCGCTTTGAACCAGCCACTGTCGGCCTTCGCGCTGGCCGCCCTCGCCCTGCTCGATGTCGACTCCCCCAGCTATGCCCTCGATGTCGTGAGCATCATCGAGGCCACCTTGGAGGATCCGCGTGCGGTGCTCGTGCAGCAACAGTTCAGGGCCCGCGGCGAGGCCGTGGCCGAACTCAAGGCCGACGGCGTGGAGTATGAGGAACGCCTCGAGATCCTGGACCAGGTCACCTGGCCACGACCACTGGCGGACCTGCTCGAGCACGCTTTCACCCTGATGCTGTCCAATCACCCGTGGCTCGCGGAAACCCCGGTTTCACCCAAGGCCGTGGTGCGTGACATGTACGAACGGGCGATGACGTTCTCGGAGTTCGTCGCGTTCTACAAGGTGCAACGCAGCGAGGGACTGCTGCTGCGCTACCTCTCCGACGCCTACCGGGCGCTCCGGCAGACCGTTCCGGAATCGGCCCGCACCGAGGAGCTGGAAGACCTCATCGAATGGCTCGGGGAGCTCACCCGGTTGACCGATTCCTCGTTGCTCGACGAATGGGCACGGCTGGCGGGCCTGTCCGGCGCGCTGCCCCTGGACGAAGCCCCGCCGCCGTCGCGCCCGGTAACCGGGAACCAGCGGGCATTCCGGGTGCTGGTGCGCAACGCGTTGTTCCGGCGGGTTGAGCTCGCTGCGAACGACGACGTGGCCGGCCTGGTCGAACTGGACGGAACCGATCCGGATCGATCGATGACCTATGCCGCCTGGGACGCCGCACTGGATGCCTACTACGCCGAGCACGACGAGATCCGGCTCGGACCGGATGCTCGAGGACCGTCGCTACTGGTCGTTCAGAGCGAGGGCAGAAGCTGGGAAGTCCGGCAGATCATCGACGACCCCGAAGGCGACCACGACTGGTCGATCACCGCCACGATTGATCTTGACGCCTGCGACGACCTCGGCGAGCTCGTACTGCATGTGATCGGCCTTGGCCGCCTGGACTCCTGAGCGGCCCCTCAATCCCCGAACGGTAACGGATCCGGGGTGAGGTCGATCGCGGCAACCTGAGCGGTCACCCCGCGGCGATGATGACGTCGACAGAGCACCTGATAGGCGACCTCGGCCCCCGGGTCGATCGTGTCCCCCACCATGACCTGGTTGCCCTCGGTCACCATCGCTCCGTCCACCGTGCGCGCGTTGTGCGTCGCCGCCGCACCGCACCAGCAGCGCGGACGCACCTGCAGCACCTCGATCCGATCGCACAACTCGACCAGACGCCGCGAGGCGGGAAACATCTCGGTCCGGAAATCGGTGAGGATCCCGAAGCAGAACACCTCGATCTGCAGGTCGTCGGCCACCCGCGCCAATTGGTCGATGTGGGCCGCTGTGAAGAACTGAGCCTCGTCGCAGACGAGGTAGTCGATCCGATGGCCCGACGTCAGCTGACCGATCACGTAGGCCCAGAAGTCGAACCCTTCGGTGACTTCGATGGCCGGGGAGGCCAGGCCTATCCGGGACGAGATGATGGCGTCACCAGCCCGATCCAAGCTGGTGAAGAGGCGTCCCTGCCGTCCGGCAGCGTCCTCGGTGTACGCCGTCTGCAGGGCCAGGGTGGACTTGCCGCAGTCCATCGGCCCGGTGAAGAAGACCAGTTCGGCCATCACTTCCCTTCCGTCGTCAGGCCACCAGCAGCGGAACGGCCATCTCGGCGGCCGTGAGCGACCCATGCATGCCGACCAGGTCCAGTTCCTTGGCCAGAAGCCGGCTCATCACCGCTCCGTCGTTCCGCATCGCCACCAGGACGTCCCCGAAACGATCGGCGACCCTGGGGTTGCACGGCCCGAACCAGCCCTGGCCGAACGCCTCGTCGCGCGTCAGTACCCAGGCGGTCTCCCCCATCCGGTCGCGCCAGCGGGCCGCCACTGCCTCCCGCTGCCCCTCGGCGGTGTAGAGCTGGCGCAGCCGTCCTTCGCCGCCCACCATGGCGACATCCTGCAACAGTGAGGGCTCGTCCTCAACGATGAGCCGTGCCGAGGCTGGAACGTTCACCATGCCATGGTCTCCGGTGATCACGAGTCGGACATCCGACGGGAGCGCCTCCCGCAGCCGGCCGGCCAACTCGTCACTGCGCCGAAGTTCCCCTAGCCACTCCTGCGAGCCCACGCCGTATGTGTGGCCAGCGTGGTCGAGGGCACGCTCATACACGTACACCAGCGCCCGCTCACCACCGGCGATGGCCGTGGTGGCCAACTCGACCCTGCGGGGCAGGTCCGCCTCATCGGTCACCGGGATGAAGCGCGGGTCACGCAAAGCCGCGATCGTCAGCCCGGTACCCACGAATCGGGCGGGCGCCACCGAAGACGTCCACACCCCGGCGTTCGAGAGGCGTTCGAGGTAGGTCAGTTGCGGTTGCACGTCGAGGCCATGGACGCCGTCTGCCCACAACAGGGCGTTCAACACGGCCCCGATCGGCGGGTAACGAAACGAGTACCCGGCCATCCCGTGCTCACCGGGGGTCAAACCGGTACCGAGGCTGGCGATGCTCGTGACCGTGGTGCTGGGCACCCCACAGGTGATGGCCCGGCCGGACTCGGCCAGATCGGCCAGGAAGGGGGCCGCCTCCGGCCACCAGGCCCGTTGGTGCCAGCCCAGCCCGTCCACCAGCAGGAGGAGGTACCGCTCCGCGTGCGGGATCCCGAGGCGATCGGCTGCCCCGGGCACCTTCACATGGGCGCCAAGGCTCGGCAGTAGGTCGGCCAGGGTGTCGCTGCCATACGAAGGAACGACGGGTTCGCTCATCGGGTCCGGCCGGTCGTCATTTGCAGGACGGTGCCAAAGGCGATCAGGTCGCGGACCTTCTTCTCGCCGTCCGCAGCCGCACTGATTCGGACGGTCAGGTCGTCGGCGGCGAGCATCCCGGTGAATCCGTGGTCGGCCTCACACGCAGGGTCACCGCAGGTCGCGGGCTCAAGGTCGACCCGCCGGACGGCACCCCACCCGATCGTCAACCAGGTCTCGACGACCTTCGCCCGCCGACTGCCGTAGTGCTGCGGGTGCGAGACCACCTGGCTCAAGGAAACCGCCGTAATGCCGGGCAGGGCCACCGATTCGGTGGTGGTGAGCGCTTGGGCAGGCTCGCCTGGCGCGTCATTCTCATCGGTGTGCCCGACGATCAACCGGGTTGGCGTGACCACCAGCACCGTCAGGTGGCGTTGGATCTCTTCGTGGTTGAACGTCGCCTCATGATGCACCAGGTGATGCTCGATGGCTTCGTCGCCCACGGCAAGCGCGAGGGCGTCGGCGATCAGTTCTGGGAAGTAGCCACAGTCGCGGATCTCGTCAGTGAGCGTGGCGGGCAACGCGAGACCGTGTCGTTGGGTCATTGCGCCATCTTTCCACGGGCCCGCGCGCCGACGGCAATTGCCTCCCACTGCCCACCCCCCTCCACCCAGTAGGGTGGGGTGCCGTGACCACACGTCCCTTCCTCGCTGCGCGGCTCGAGGAGCGTTTCGATCGCTGGATCGAACGACTGGCGCGCTCGATCGGCTGGCAAGAACGGGTCACCTGCTACACCGGCTACGGCAGCGGAACCACCCTGCGGGTGATGGGTCGGGTGGTTCTCGGCCCCAACCGAGCCAGCTCGGGACTGGCGAAGGCGACAGAGGACTTCGTCAAGCGCCGGGGTTTTCGTAACTTCATCACTGTCGCGTGCGTCCGTGCGCCGGTGTCCATCACGGTGGGCGACCGTGTCGTCAACACCGTTGCCGACCGGGGTGGCTACATCGACCACCGCGTCCGTAACCACGGGCTCGAGCCAGGCTGGCAGACCGTCGACATGCGCAGCCGCCAGTCGAAGCGAGCTCGAGCCGACGTCCATGTGGTCGCCGAGGACCAGTCGTTCGGGCTGGTGTCCGACATCGACGACACCATCATCACCACGCTGCTACCCCGCCCGATGATCGCGTTCTGGAACAGCTTCATCCGTGACGAGTCCGCCAGGCAGGCTATTCCCGGCATGGCCCGGATGTACCAGCAGGTTTTGGCCGAGCACCCGGGGGCACCTGTCATCTATGTGTCCACCGGTGCTTGGAACACGCACGACTTCCTGGCGCGGTTCTTGAAACGGCACGCGTACCCACACGGCCCGATGTTGCTCACTGACTGGGGCCCCACCAACACCGGTTGGTTCCGTTCGGGCTCGGCCCATAAGCGCGCCACCCTGCTGCAACTGTCGCGGGATTTCCCGAACATCCGGTGGCTGCTGGTCGGGGACGACGGCCAACACGACCTGGAGCTGTATGCCGAGTTCGTGAGTGTCGCGCCCGACAGGGTCCGCGCCATCGCGATTCGTCAGTTGTCACCCGCCGAAATGCTGCTGGCCCACGGTCCAATTCCGGCCCCAGCCGACGAGGGCGGGATGCCGCCCGAGGTGCCGCTCGTCGCCGCTGCGGACGGACGCGGGCTGCTCGCCCAACTGCGGGCGCTGCCCGCGGTCCTGTGAGGTAGAGGAGGAGGGTCATGGTCGCGAAACCACCGCCGCCCGATGACGACGTCGCCGAGCGGATCGTGGATATCGATGTCTCGACCGAGATGGAGACGAGCTTCCTGGAGTACGCCTACTCGGTCATCTACTCCCGCGCCCTGCCGGACGCCCGAGACGGGTTGAAACCCGTCCAGCGCCGGATCCTCTACACGATGGACGAGATGCGAATCCGTCCGGACTCCTCGCACGTGAAGTGCGCCCGCGTCGTCGGCCAGGTGATGGGCCAGTTGCATCCGCACGGCGATTCAGCCATCTACGACGCGCTGGTGCGGCTCGGCCAGCCGTGGGCGTTGCGCCTGCCGGTGGTGGACGGGCACGGCAACTTCGGTTCGCTGGACTCTGGCCCGGCGGCGATGCGCTACACCGAATGCCGGATGGCCCCGGCGGCAGTCGCCATGACCGCAGGTCTGGATCACGACACGGTGGACTTCCGTCCGAACTACGACGGCAAGGAGTCAGAACCGGTCGTCCTGCCTGCCGCCTTCCCCCACCTGGTGGTCAATGGCAGCACCGGCATCGCCGTTGGCATGGCGACCAACATCCCGCCCCACAACCTGATCGAGACCGTGCAGGCGTGCAAGTATCTGCTGCACCACGCCGATGCCGACGTCGATCAACTGATGCGCTACATCCCCGGACCGGATCTCCCCACGGGGGGAAAGATCATCGGCCTCGAAGGCATCAGGGAGGCCTACGCCACGGGACGCGGCAGCTTCAAGGTGAGAGCGACCGCCCGAATCGAGCAGGTGCACCCGCGCCGCAAGGGCATCGTGATCACCGAGTTGCCGTACCTGGTCGGCCCAGAACGAATCATCGAGCAGGTCAAGACCCTCGTCCAGGCCAAGCGACTCACGGGCATCTCCGACATCAAGGACCTCACCGACCTCGCGAACGGCACCCGCCTCGTCGTCGAGGTGAAGAACGGGATCAATCCTGAAGCCCTGCTTGAGGAGCTGTACCGGCTGACCAAGCTCGAGGATTCGTTCGGCATCAACGCCGTTGCCCTGGTGGACGGGCAACCCAGCACACTCAGTCTGAAGCAGATGCTGGAGGTCTACCTCGACCATCGCCTGCAGGTCATCAATCGGCGCTCGTCCTTCCTGCTCGGCAGGGCCCAGGACCGGTTGCACCTGGTCGAGGGCCTGCTGCTGGCGATCGTCGACATCGATGACGTGATCGCCATCATTCGCTCCAGCGACGACGCGGCCCATGCAAGGGCGCGGTTGATGGACGCGTTCGACCTGACCGAGACCCAGACCAACTACATCCTCGACATGCAGTTGCGCAGGCTGACCAAGTTCAGCCGGATCGATCTCGAGGCCGAGCGCGACCAGCTCTGGCTGACCATCAACGAACTTCAGGACATTCTGGGCAGCGAGGCCCGGCAGCGCGAGGTGGTCAGCAGCGAGCTCGACGAGGTGGCCCGCGCTCACGGCACCCCTCGACGTACCGTGCTGCTGGCCTCGGCTGGAACGGCGGTCGCTGCCACGTCGGCACCCCTGGAGATCGCCGACGAGCCTTGCGTCGTGATGCTCTCGGCGACCGGTCTGTTGGCCCGGGCCGATGCTGCCGGGCCCATGCCTTCTGGTGGCCCTCGCAGCTCCCATGACCTGATCGCTTCGACTGCCCGGACCACGGCGCGCGGCGAGTTCGGGGCCCTGACGAGCCTTGGCCGGCTGATCAGGTGCCAAGCGATAGACCTTCCCTCGGTTCCGGTCACGGCCACAGCACCCCATCTGCAGGGCGGCTCCCCTGCGGTCGAACTGCTCCCCCTGCAGTCCGGGGAACGCGTTCTCGGCCTCACCAGCCTCACCGCCAAAACCTTCGGCTGGGCGCTGGGCACGGCGGCCGGGGTGGTGAAGCGCGTGAACCCCGAGATTCTCGCCAAGGACAGTTGGGAGGTCATCCGGCTGGACGAGGGCGATGCGGTCATCGGAGCCGTCGAATTGGCGCACGACCTCGACGAACTCGTCTTCGTGACTTCGGATGGCCAGCTGCTCCACTTCCCGGCGACCGGTGTGCGTCCCCAGGGGCGCACCGGGGGCGGGATCGCCGGTATCAAACTCCCCCCGGGAACACGAGCGATCCACTTCGGGACGTCGCGGACGAGCGACGCCGTGGTGGTCACGGTGGCGGGTTCATCCAGCGCGCTGCCCGGCACGGATACCGGCAGCGTGAAGGTGACCCCGTTCGACCTGTATCCGGCGAAGGGCCGAGCGACCGGCGGCGTCCGCTGCCAACGATTCCTGAAGGGCGAAGACGTGCTGTTGCAGGCCTGGGTGGGGCCGGAACCGGCGATCGCTTCGGCCGCCAGTGGCTCACCCATCGACCTGCCTGCGCTCGACCGACGCAGGGACGCCTCCGGAACCCCTGCCAGCCAGCCGATCGCCGCCATCGGGTCCCGCTACCACGGATGATCCACACGGTGTTCGGTTGGCCACCGACGTCGGTTTCCAAGTGGACAGCAGAGAAGCGGCACAGCTTAGGGTGTGACCATGGAAGCTGCCTTTGACGATCTCCTCGCGGCCAATCAGCGCTACGCGAACTCGGCGCCACGGAACTTCGACGGCTACGCACATGCGGGCGTCGCTGTCGTGACCTGCATGGATTCCCGGCTGCAACCTCTGGAGATGATCGGGCTCTACCTCGGTGAAGCCAAGATCCTGAGAACCCCGGGTGGTCACGTCACACCGGATGCCCTAGGTGGCTGCATCCTGGGTGTCCACCTGCTCCATGTGAACCGGATCCTGGTGATCGCGCACACCCGCTGCGCCATGGCCAGCAGCACCGACTCCGAGATCGCCGCTCGGATCCGCAGCCAGACCGGACTCCCCCTCGACGACGTCCAGTTCGGCGCCGATCCTGACCAGTTGGCCCACTTGCGTGCCGACGTCCACCTGTTGGCCAGCCATCCCCTGATCACCGGACGAGCCAGCGTCGGCGGCTTCCGCTATGACGTCGACAGTGGGCTGCTCGAACAGCTCTACTGACCGGCCTCAGACGTCGATCCGATCGGCTTCCAGGGCGTAGGCACCTGCGATGATGAACTGCTTGCGCGGCGCCACGTCATTGCCCATCAACTTCTCGAACACGGCCTCGGCCGCGACCGCCTCGTCGACAGTGATCCGCCGCAGCGTCCGGTGCCGCGGGTTCATCGTGGTGTCCGCCAACTGGTCCGCGTCCATCTCGCCCAAGCCCTTGTAGCGCTGCGGTTCCTTGAACGCCTGGCCCTTCTTGGTGAGCTCCGCCAGCTTGCGCCGGTATTCGGCCTCCGAATAGGTATAGGTGTACTTTTCCTGACCCTTGCGCGGGTTCGTCAGCTCGAAGCGGTGCAACGGGGGCACCGCGGTGTACACCCGGCCCGCCTCGACCAGCGGTCGCATGTACTTGAAGAAGAGGGTGGCCAGCAGACAGCGGATGTGGGCACCGTCGGAATCGGCGTCGGCCATGAAGATCACCTTCGAGTAACGTGCCGAGTCGAGGTCGAAGCTGCGCCCCGAACCGGCACCCACGACCTGGATGATCGAGGCACACTCGACGTTCTTGAGCATGTCCCCGACCGATGCCTTCTGCACGTTGAGGATCTTGCCGCGGATGGGCAACAGCGCCTGGAACTCCGAGTCCCGAGCCAGTTTGGCCGTCCCGAGTGCCGAATTCCCTTCCACGATGAACAGTTCGGTGCGATCCAGGTCCGTACTGCGGCAATCGGCCAGCTTCGCGGGCAGCGTGCTCGATTCCAGCGCATTCTTCCGGCGCTGCGCCTCCTTGTGGGCACGGGCCTGGACGCGGGTGCGGGACGCCCCCACGACCTTCTCCATCACCGCCCGGGCTTGGGTGCGCAGCGCGGCCCGAGACGAGGTGAGGAACTCGACCAGCTCGTTCTCGACGATCCGGGTGACCAGCCTGGCAACCGGGGGCGTCCCCAGCACCTCCTTCGTCTGGCCTTCGAACTGCGGCTCTGCCAGACGGACGGTGACGACGGCGGTCAGGCCCTCCAGCACATCGTCCTTGATGACCTCCTCACCCGCCTTCAGCAGGCGAGTGCCGTCCAGTGCGCGAGCGAAGGCGCGGGTGAGGCCGCGCTCGAAACCGCTGACGTGGGTGCCGCCCTTGGGCGTGGCGATGATGTTCACGAAGGACACCACCGAGGCGTCGTAGCCGGTCCCCCAACGCACCGCAACATCGACGTCGAGCTGGCGCTCAACATCCGTCGCGGTCATCGCCCCCGAATCGTCGAGCATCGGAACGGTCTCGGTGAACTGGTCGGAGCCATGCAAGCGGATCACCTCGGTCAGCGGGGGGTCGCTGGCCAGGAAATCGCAAAACTCCGCGATGCCCCCGTCGTGCCGGAACGTCTCGACCGTCTCCTGGCCGGAACGCGCATCGGTCACCACGATTTCCAGGCCGGGCACCAGGAAACTCGTCTGGCGGGCTCGATCCAACAACTGCTTGAGGGAAAGCCCGGCCTCGGCGAGGAAGATCTGCCGATCCGGCCAGTACCGCACCCGTGTGCCGGTGACGCCACGCGCCACGCGGCCCACCTTTCGCAGCCCACCACCCGGGGTGAACGATGCCTCCGGACCGTCACCGGCGAAGACCCCCGGAACCCCCCGCCGGAAGCTCATGGCATGCGTGGCGCCGTTGCGATCGACCTCGACATCCAGCCGCACCGACAGCGCGTTGACGACCGATGCGCCCACACCGTGCAACCCACCGGTGGCGTTGTAGCTGCCGGCGCCGAACTTGCCACCGGCGTGCAGCTTGGTGAAGACGACCTCGACCCCGGTCAGGCCCGTCTTGGGCTCGATATCGACCGGGATGCCACGAGCCCGGTCCGCCACGAAGACGCTGCCGTCCTCGCCAAGCCGGACATCGATGCTCTCGCCGGACCCAGCCAGCGCCTCGTCCACGGCATTGTCGATGATCTCCCAAAGGCAGTGCATGAGCCCACGGGTGTCGGTGGACCCGATGTACATGGCCGGACGTTTCCGCACGGCTTCCAGTCCCTCGAGTACCAGCAGGTGTCTGGCCTCGTAATCGCGACCCTCACTGGCACCCGACTTCTTCATCGTCACCGGGCGAGATTATCTCGCGCAGGTAACAGTCGTGCGGAGGTTGTGCGACGGTGTCGGGCTCCGGCTGGTTCTCTCGTGGTGGCCACCTACACTGAGAACCACGCGGTACAGCTCTCGGGAACAAATCCGCAGCCCAAGCGTTGTACTGGCCGGAACGACTGATCGTGACCGCGTGAGAGAGTGAGGAAGACATGATGAGCACCAACGTCCTCGAACCACTGACCGCAGCAGACCGCTGTGATCGTTGTGGCGCCCAAGCCTATCTACGCGTAACCCTCCCCTCCGGTGGCGAGCTCTTGTTCTGCGGGCACCATGGCCGTGCCCACTCTGACAAGCTGAATCAGGTGGCGCTGAAGATCCACGACGAGACCAGCAAGCTGGCCTGATACCCCTAGCGCCGCGCAGGAACGACACAGGGCCCCGGCTCCGGCCGGGGCCCTGTCGCGTCCTCGATCCCTCTGGAAGCGTGGCTACAGTGACTCCCATGCCGCAAGCACCCTTCGGATCGTGGCCCTCGGCGATTCAGCCGGAGGATCTCACCGCCGCCACCGTCGGCCTTGGCGTGGGAAGGATCTGCGCCGGCTCGCTCTACTGGACGCAGTCCCATCCGGAACAGGGTGGGCGGGTCACCCTGTGGCACGAGGATCCGAACGGGTTCCGCCGGGAACTCACCCCGGGACTCCACCTACGCTCTGGCGTCAATGAATACGGCGGCGGCGAATGGGATGCCACGCCGGGCCTGGTGGTGTTCAGCAGCTGGCCGGACGGCTCGATCATGGTGCTCGAAGGCGAACAGCCGCCCCGCCAACTCGCTCCCGGGGGGAACTACCGCTACGCCTGCCTGAGCATCGTGCCCGAGCGGCAGTTCGTGTTGGCCGTCAGGGAAGACCACTCCCCGGACGGCGGCGAACCCGAGACCACCGTCGTGGCCCTCGAGCTGTCCTCCGACAACAGCGACGGAGGTCGCGTCCTACTGCGGGGGGCGGACTTCTACGCCCACCCGTGCCTGAGTACGGACGGTCGGTTGGCGTGGTGCGAGTGGGACCACCCTGTCATGCCCTGGGATTCCAGCAGGATCGGCGTGGCGCCGCTGAGTGATCCAGGGGCCGTCCGCTACGTCGGCGGTGGGCCCGGGGTCTCCGCGTTGTACCCCGCGTGGAGTCCGGACGGAGCCCTGCTGTTCCTGAGCGATACCACGGGGTTCTGGAATTTCCAGCGTTGGGACGCCGGGGAGGCCGCCCCGCTGCATGAGGCCCCCTTTGACTTCTGCGGCCCGTTGTGGACGCTCGACCCTGTCCCGTATTGCGTCATCGACGGCAACCGTCTGGGCTGTACCTGGTTGGAGGAGGGCAACGCCCGGCTCGGCCTGTTGCAGCGCGACGCTGCGGGAACCGCAAGGCTGACGGTGATCGACAACGCTGCGGTGGCGGCCACGCTGGGTGGGGTGGGTGGCCGCTGCCTGGCACTGCTCGGCTACGCCGAACACCCCGCCCGATTGGTGGAGCTCGACTGGGAGTCTGGTGGGCAGCGTCCGATTCAGGCGGCCGCAGCCACCGTCCTTGAGCCAAGTCAGGTATCGCGCGCCCAGGCGGTGACCTGGGACTCCCCCGACGGTCCCGTGCACGGCTGGTTCTACCCGCCGGCGCACCCGGACCTCACGGCTCCGCCCGGGGAGCTTCCACCCCTTCAGGTCTGGTCCCACGGTGGCCCGACCGGATTCGCCAGTCCGGAGTTCCGCATCGGCGTGCAGTTCTGGACGTCGCGAGGCATCGGCATTCTCGACGTCAACTACGGCGGCTCCTCAGGCTACGGCCGGGAGTACCGACTGCGGCTCAACGGCCGCTGGGGCATCGTGGACGTGGCCGATTGTGTGGCTGGCGCCCAGCACCTGGCCGCCCGGGGGCTGGCCGATCCTGCCCGATTCTCGATCCGCGGCAGCTCCGCGGGCGGCTTCACCACGCTGGCCGCCCTCACTTCCAGCGATGTCTTCGCGGCGGGCATCAGCCTGTACGGGATCGGAGACCTGGAGACCCTGGTTACCGACACCCACAAGTTCGAGCGCCACTACCTGGACGCGTTGGTGGCCCCCTACCCCGATGGCCGGGCTACGTACGTCGAGCGTTCCCCGATCCACCGGCTCGATCGGCTCAGCTGCCCGATGCTGATCCTGCAGGGAACCGACGACAAGGTGGTGCCGCCGAGCCAGGCCGAAGCCATGGCGGCCGCGGTTCGCGCCAAGGGCCTGCCGGTCACGCTCATCATGTTCTCCAACGAGGGGCACGGCTTCCGGCGCGCGGAAACGATCACCGCAACCGCCGAGGCATGCCTGGCCTTCCTCGGCGGCGTCCACGGGTTCGATCGCTGCTGAGCGTGGCAGCCAGGGCCGTCAGTCAGCCGACGGGAGCATGAGGTCCACCACCGAATGCTCCTGCGCGCTGATTCGGGCTGCGTCCAGTACGCGGAGCACCTCGACCGCCTCACTGACCGGCACCGGGACGGTGTCCAGGCCGGCGACGGCCGCGGCGAACCGGGTGTAGTAGTCCTGGTGCCGACCCTGGCTCGAGGGGATGGTCTGCCTGCCGCCGCTGGTGTTGAGCTCGCCCCAGTGCTGCGGCGGTTCGTAACCCCACGAGTCGGGGTCACTCAGGGGACGGCGGCCTGCTCGGATGTCGGCGCTCTGGACATCGCTGGACGTGGCCCGGTAGGAACCACCCGAGCCATACACGCGCAGCGTTCGCGATTTCAGGCGATTGACCTTGCTGGCCGACAGGTGCGAGACCACACCGTTGGCGTGGGTCAGGCACAGCACGAACCCGCAGTCGGTTGGTCCGGACTCCAGTTCAATGTGATCGAGGTGGCCGTGCACCCGGGCACCCGGGCCGAACAGCCACAACGCCTGGTCGACGAGATGGCTTCCCAGATCGCGCAGCAGGCCACCATCCGGGCCGGCGTCCAGGCTTCCGGGTTCGTCGAGGTCGAACCGGGAATGGAACCGCCAGACCGTTTCCAGCTTGCCGGCTTCCAGCACAGCCTTCACCGTCTGAATGTCGGCGTCGAGCCGGCGCTGATGATAGACCGAGAGCTTCACCCCGGCCGCGTCGGCCGCAGCTCCCATGGCCTCCGCCTCGCTGGCAGTCCGGGCGAACGGCTTATCGGCAACCACATGGACTCCTGCCGCGATCGCCTCATCGACCAGTTCGCGCCGGGTGTGTGGTGGGGTCGTAATGGTGACTGCGTCGACCCCGGCGGACAGCAGGTCGGTCAGCGAGTCGTAGACCGGCATCCCAGGACGATCCGCCGCCAGTTCGGCGCGTCGCTGGGGTGACCGCGTCACGACCCCGACGAGCTCGACGCCGGTTGCGGCATCGATGTAGGGGGCATGAAAGAGGCGGCCTCCGGCCCCGTAGCCAACCAAGCCAAGTCGCATGACAACCTCCCGAGTCGAACGGCAAATCCTCGCTGCGGGCAGATTACCCCAGCGATTCTGCGTTCACCCAGCGTCGACCAGACCTGACTGCCCGCCAGGCCCTGGCCGACCCGGGACACGAGCCGAGTGTCAATCCAGATAGTCGCGCAAAACCTGTGATCGGGAAGGGTGCCGCAACTTGCTCATGGTCTTGGATTCGATCTGGCGGATCCGCTCCCGAGTGACGCCGTAGACCTTGCCGATCTCATCCAGCGTCTTGGGCTGGCCGTCGGTGAGTCCGAACCGCATGCTGACCACGCCGGCCTCACGCTCGCTGAGGGTGTCCAACACGTCATGCAACTGCTCCTGCAGCAGCGTGAAGTTCACGGCCTCGGCCGGCACGACAGCCTCGGAATCTTCGATCAGGTCACCGAACTCGGAGTCGCCGTCCTCGCCGAGTGGGGTGTGCAGCGAGATCGGCTCCCGGCCGTACTTCTGCACCTCGACGACCTTCTCCGGGGTCATGTCGAGTTCTTTGGCCAGCTCCTCCGGAGTTGGCTCGCGGCCAAGATCCTGCAGCATCTGGCGCTGCACCCTGGCCAGCTTGTTGATCACTTCCACCATGTGGACGGGGATTCGGATCGTCCGCGCCTGATCCGCCATGGCGCGTGTGATCGCCTGCTTGATCCACCAGGTCGCATATGTCGAGAACTTGTAGCCCTTGGTGTAGTCGAATTTCTCGACCGCACGGATCAGGCCAAGGTTGCCCTCTTGGATCAGATCCAGGAAGAGCATGCCGCGGCCGGTGTAGCGCTTGGCGAGCGACACGACCAGGCGCAGGTTCGCCTCGAGCAGGTGGTTCTTCGCCCGGCGTCCGTCTTCGATGATCCACTCAAGATCCTCGAGATGCTCGGCGAGCGCAACCCCGACGGAGATGGTTTCCTCGGCGAACAAGCCGGCTTCGATGCGCTTGGCCAGCTGCACCTCCTGCTCGGCGTTCAGCAGGGCCACCTTCCCGATCTGTTTCAGGTAGTCCTTGACCGGGTCGGCCGTGGCGCCGGCGGCCATGACCTGCTGTTCGGGCTCGTCCGCATCGTCGGCGTCGGAGAGGCTGAAACCCTCGTCCTCTACCAGTTCCTTCTCGACTTTTGCTTCCTCGGCAGGCTCGAAGCCGCTCTCATCGACGTCGTCGAGAGTCCGCTTCTGGCCGCCCACGGTCAGGACCACATCGTCACCTTCGCGCTCCACCTTCACTTCGAGGCTGCCCGGAATGAGGACTTCCTCGAGTGTCACCTCGAGTTCTTCGACCACCACGACCTCCAGCAGCTCCACCGGCACTTCCTCGAGGTCCACCTCGAACTCGGGATCCTCGACCGAAACCTCCACTGGCTTGGCCAGTTCAGCTTCGGCCTTCGCCGTCCGCGCTACGCCGCGACCCCTCGAAACGGTCGTTTTGGCGACGGCCGTCTTGGCGACGGCCGCCTTCGCCGGGGCGGTCGTCCGTCGGGTCCGCCTCGGGGCAGGGCTCACCCCATCGGGCTCAGGAACGGAGTCAGCTGCTGCGGCTTGGGGGCGTGGTGACACGGGCAACCTCTCAACAGAACGTTTTCGGGCGCACGACAACCGGGAGTTGTCAATGACGTCGCTCTCCCATTGTGCCACGCGCGAGTGTTCCCCCCAAGTCGTCCAGTTCTCCAACGCCGTACTCTGGGTGGTCATGCAGCCTCGAGCCCTCCCCCCACCGACCGCTCCACGCCGACCCGGGGATCGCGTGGTGCACGGGGACGTCGTGGCTGATCCCTATGGCTGGATGAAGGACAAGAGCGACCCGGACCTGCTGGCCTACTTGACGGCCGAGAACGACTACGCCGCCGCTGTCACCGCGCCGCTGTCCACGCTGGCCGCTGAGCTCTACGCAGATCTCGACGCGCGCACCCAGCAGAGCGACCTGAGCGTGCCCGACTTCGTCCGGCACAGCGACGGACGCTGCTTCTGGTATTACCTGCGCACCACCGAAGGGTTGGACTACCCCAGTTACCACCGGGCGCCCGCGACCGATCGCGATCACGTGCCCGACATGAGCGGAATCCCCGACGGTGAACAGTTGCTGCTCGACGCCGACGAGCTGGCACGAGACCAGGCGTTCTTCTCCCTGGGTGCATTCGAGGTGTCTCCGAACGGCAATCGACTCGCCTACTCCGTCGACCTCGTCGGCGCCGAGCGCTACCAGCTGCAGTTCCTGGACCTCGCCACCGGTACCCGGCTCGCCGAGGAGGTGCCCGAGGTGGCGGCGGGCGGCTGCTGGTGTGCCGACGACGCCTTCTGTTACGTGACCATGGACGACTCATGGCGGCCCGACGCCGTGTGGCGTCACGCCCTGGGCAGGGCGGAGCCCGACCGGCTGCTGCTGCGCGAACCGGATGAGCACTTTTGGCTCGGGGTCGGCGAATCGCGTGACCGAGCCCGAGTGGTGATTTCGCTGTCCAGCAAGTCGACCAGCGAGGCGTGGCTGCTGGCCACTGATGACGCTGCCGCGGAGCCCCACGTCGTCACCCCCCGGCGAGCGGGCATCGAGTACGACGTGGAGGTCGCCGCAGACCGGCTCTTCATCGTCCACAATGACGGGGCTCCCGACTTCGCACTCGCCCAGGCCCCCCTGACGGCCACCGAAGCGGCCGACTGGGAAACCCTCTGGTCCGGCGAACCTGGCGTTCGGTTGCTGGGGGTCGCCGCGTACGACCGCGCCCTGGTGCACAGCTTGCGCCGTGAGGGGCTTTCCCGCCTGGTGATCCAAGCGCGTGACGCCTCCGGCGCCCTGGGCGCCAGCGATGAACTGGAGTTCGACGAGCCGCTGTTCTCGGTGGACGCGGACGGCTCGGAAGACGCCGACACCGACCGGATCCGGTTCTCCTACCAGTCGATGGTCACTCCCGAACTGGTCTGCGAGTATCGCCTCGACACCGGCGAGCGCCGGGTGCTGAAGCAGCGGCCGGTGCTCGACCATCCTCAGCACGGTCCGTACCGCAAGGAGGACTACGTGCAGCGCCGCGAGTGGGCGCTGGCACCCGACGGGACGGCGATCCCGATCTCGCTGGTCCACCGCGCGGACGTAGCGCTGGACGGGTCTGCCGGCTGCCTGCTCTACGGTTACGGCGCCTACGAGGTGACCATTGCGCCGACCTTCTCGATCGCGCGGCTCAGTGTGCTGGACAGAGGCTACGTCTACGCGATCGCCCACGTCCGTGGTGGCGGGGAACTGGGCCGGGCCTGGTACGAGGCCGGGCGCCTGGAACACAAGCAGAACACCTTCACCGACTTCGTGGCCTGTGCTCGTCACCTCGTCGCCGCGGGCTACACCCGTCCGGAGCGGCTGGGCGCGGAAGGCGGCAGTGCCGGCGGCCTGCTGCTGGGCGCGGTCGTCAACCAGGCCCCCGACGCGTTCGCGGCCGTCCACGCCGCCGTCCCGTTCGTGGATGCGCTGACCACGATCCTCGACCCCGACCTGCCGCTCACCGTCATCGAGTGGGAGGAATGGGGCGACCCGCTCCACGACGAGACCGCCTACTGGCGAATGAAGGGCTATTCGCCGTACGAGAACGTCCGCTCCCAGGCGTACCCCCAGATTCTGGTGACCACCAGCCTCAACGACACCAGGGTCGAGGTGACCGAGCCGGCCAAGTGGGTTGCTCGGCTCCGTCACGACACCGGCGCTGCCGAACGCGTGCTGTTGAAGACCGAGTTGGCGGCAGGACATGGCGGGGTTTCCGGCCGGTACGCCGGGTGGCGTGACCTGGCGTGGGAACTGGCCTGGCTGATCGACCGCACCACGACTTCCTGAGATTCGCCGCAGGAAAGCCTGAGTGGCCCCTGAGTAACACCGCGACCGCAGTGCGAGTGAGTATAAGACCACGGTCTTGAGTTGCTGCCCGCGACTGCGCTCAGGGTAATCTCTGGGGGTTCCGGGCAGAAAACGACCCCCGTCGCACGTTGTACTGATGACGAGCGAAAGGAACCGCCTTGTTTTCAACAGCACATCGGGTTCGCATGACGGACGGCATCGACGGCAGGGACGCAGTGGGTCTGTACCTTGACGGAATCGCCAAGACTGCGCTGCTGAACGCCGCCGAAGAAGTTGAACTGGCCCAGCAGATCGAAACCGGGCTCTACGCTCGTGCGATCCTCGACGGCACGTTGACGGACGCGGAAGCTGAGTTCCGTCGGGTGGAGGCCAGCCGCGACGAGCTCGAGGACCTCGCTGCCGTCGGCGACGCCGCGATGCAGCGCTTCATCACCGCCAACCTTCGACTTGTCGTCTCGGTCGCCCGCAAGTACGGCCGGGCACAGATGCCGCTCCTCGACCTGGTGCAGGAGGGGAATACGGGCCTGATCCGCGCCGTGGAGAAGTTCGACTTCGCCAAGGGCTTCAAGTTCTCGACGTACGCGACCTGGTGGGTACGCCAGTCGATCTCTCGCGGCATCGCGCAGCAGGGGCGCATTGTCCGCCTGCCGGTGCACGTGGCCGAACAGGTCAATCAGGTCTCAGCCGTGCGTCGGACCCTGGAACGTCGCCATGGCCGCGAGCCGGAGATCTTCGAGATCGCCGACGAGTTGGGTCTCACCGAGGAGCAGGTCATCGATCTGATTCGGCTTTCACGTGACCACGTCAGCCTCGACGCCCCGGTCGAAGTCGACGGCGACACAGCGCTGGGCGACCTGCTGGCCCGAGAGCTCTCCCCCGGCCCCGACGAGGTCGTGCTGGATGCGGAGGAACGGGCCCGACTCGACGGCATGCTGAGCTCTCTGGACGAGCGCTCCGCCGATGTGGTGCGCCGCCGCTACGGGCTGCTGGACGGACGGCAGGCCAAGCTGGCCGACATCGCCGCCATCTGGGGGATTACCGCCGAACGCGTGCGCCAGATCGAGCGGCACGCCATCACCAAGCTCCGGATGGATTCGGAGGTGGCGGCCTGACGCGTGGCAGGCTGACACCAAGCGAACGGCGTCCTGCGCAAGCAGGACGCCGTCTTGGCGTTACCGGACCAGGGCGGACTGGTCGGTGAGCCGGATCAATCCCTCTTGTGCACAACTCGCCACCAGTTGGCCGTCGGAGAACAGGCGGCCGAACGAGAAACCCAGTCCGGCGGAAGCTGACGGGGAGACTTGGTCGTACAACAGCCACTGGTCAGCCCGGGCCGGCCGGTGGAACCACATCGAGTGATCGATCGACGCCGCCATCATGCCTGGCCCGGCGAACTCGACAGGGTGCGGGACGGCGCTGACGGCCAGCAGGGTCAGATCGGAGAGGTAGGCAAGCACGGCCTGGTGGATCCGATAGTCGGAGGGCAACTGGCTCTCGGTGCGAACCCAGATCTTCAAGGCAGCGTCGCGCTGCTGGTGCGGCTGCCTCGCATCGTCCGACGGATAGAAGACGGCAGGGTCTGACGCGAACCGGGTGTCGAGCACCCCCCATTCCTGCCCCCACGCCTCGACCGTCCGGCGGGAGTTCGCCCCGAGAATCTCCGACAGCGGCGGGCAGTGCTCGGGCGGAGGGACGTTGATCGGTGCCGCATCGGCGTGGTTCAGACCGGGTTCCAGATCGTGGAAAGAGGCGACCATCGACAGGATCACACGCTCACCCTGGCTGGCCTGGACGCGGCGGGCCGAGAAGCTGCCACCGTCCCTGGTGCGCTCGACGGTGTAGGTG